>NZ_JBHXVO010000006.1:91130-368808 GCF_042672265.1 Nocardia sp. NPDC127526
CCGGGGACGGACGCCGGGGACGGACGCCGGGGACGGACGCCGGGGACGGACGCCGGGGACGGACGCCGGGGACGGACGCCGGGGACGGACGCCGGGGACGGACGCCGGGTGATCGCCTCAAGGCCCATCGTTGACACGTCCCCAGCCCCGGACCCCCCTCCCCCCGCATATGAATAGGACAGCGCACCTCTCGGGTGTTCGCCGTCTGTACGGGTTCCAAGGGGTGTAATTGCAGCCAACTGCACTGCCGGCGCTCGGTAATCTCGGTGCGCGTGACTGATCTCGGACCTATCCCATTCATGAACCTTGAGCCGAACTGGGCTTATCCGGCGCGGGCGCACGAGGGTGACGCCGGTGTGGACCTGTGCGCGACCAGCGACGAGGTCATCGAGCCGGGGGAGCGGGTCGTTGTTGGTACCGGCATTGCGGTGGCCCTACCCGTTGGAACCGTCGGCCTCATTCATCCGCGGTCTGGCTTGGCCGCCAAGGTGGGTCTGTCGATCGTGAACGCGCCCGGCACGATCGACGCCGGTTACCGAGGTGAGGTCAAGGTGTGCCTGATCAACCTCGATCCGCGGACTCCGATCGAGATTCGCCGCGGCGACCGTATCGCGCAGCTGATCGTTCAGCGCGTCGAGCTGGTTGACTTCGAATGTGTCGAGCAGCTGGAGGACACCGAGCGCGGAGCGGGCGGATTCGGCTCTAGCGGCGGACATGCGATCTTGTCCTGACCTGGACTGAAAACGTCACTGTGACGCCAGGGGAATGTGGGGGACTCGGTGCCACGTCGGGCAAGGCCGGGCTGCAACATGCCATCCCGACACGCTGAAGATCGGCTGGCCTTCGCCTATTGTCGTGCGCTGTGCCGTTGCTGCCGTCGACCTTGCTGCGCCGCCCTCGTGTCCTAGCTATCTGGATGGCACAGCTGCTATCGGTGACCGGTGACAGATTCTTCGCAATGGCGGTGATGTGGCTAGCGCTGGAACGGTCCGGGCCGGTGACCATGGGATTGGTCGCCATCGCCGAGTCGGTTCCGTACATCGCGGTCGGCGCGTTCGGGCATCGCCTCTTGAGTCGGTGCGTCTCATTCCGAGCGCTGGCCGGCGTCGATGCGGCCCGCGCGGTGCTGACCGCGGCGTTGCCGCTGGCTTGGTCAGCGGGTGGCACCCCGGCCATGTTGACCGTGGTCGCGGTGTTGGGGGTGCTCGGTGCGGTGTTCGATCCGTCGTTGGGTGCACTGGTGCCCGAACTGGTTTCGGAATCCGATCGGCCGGCGCTGATGGGTTTGATGGACCTCACGGGCCGGATCGCGCGGATAGCCGGGCCAGCATTGGCTGGCGTGGTGGTCGCGTTCGCCCCTTTCGGTGTGCTCTTCGCTGCCGATGCGGCTACCTTCGCGATCTCCACGGCCGCCTTGTTGCTGTTGGCGCGCGCTACGCGCCTGACCAGCTCGGTCTCGCGGGCCTGCGGATCGGAACCACGGCTCGCGCGGCGGCTGTTGCGCCAGGAGCCCGACTTGAGGACAGCATTCAGCGTCCAGGGAGTAGGTGTCTTCCTGAATGCGCTGCCCGGCATAGGGCTTCCGGTACTACTCGTTCACAGCTTCGGGGCAGGGCCAACTCTGTACGGGTCCGTGATGACCGCAAGTGGGATTGCCGCGCTGGTGGGGAATCGGACGATGGCGCGGGCGAGGCCGGGCCGTTTCCCTACCCGATTCTGTTTGGCGTGGGCGGCTTCGGGAATCCTGCTGATCGCGATTGGGGCTGCGGGCTCGCTGGCATGGGTGGTGGTCGTCGCGACGGCGATCGGCTTCGTCAACCCAATCATCAGCATCAGCCTGTCCGTTCACATCGCGGCATTCGAGCCCGCGGAACGTCTGCGCCTGTTGGCAGTGAACTACCTGGTCATGCGCAGCGCGGGAACGGCGGGTCTGGCTGTGATCCCGGCGGCTATCGCGTCGGCACCGACGCGCGGATTCATCTGTGGGGGCATAGTTCTCGCGCTCGCCGGCACAATAGGTGCACTGAAGGGCGCTTCGTCGAGGCGACGGCCGGTGGGGGTCCGCGTGGTGGAGTCCGTGGGCACGACTGTCTCCACCACGCGGTCCTCCTGATCTACCGGTCTTCCCGATCAGCTCGGGTTCAGGCGGCGGCCGGATCGACCAGGAAGTGTGTGACGGAGATTCCGTCGACGGGGATCCCGATCTTGCTGTAGATGTGCTGGTGCATGGCGCCGAACCATGCCTCGCGCCGGTCGTTGTAGAACGCGGCGTCGTACCAGGCGACTCCCAGGTGGATGGTGCCGCCGCCGGCCTGGTTGTCGCGATCGGCTTCCCAGTAGGTGTTCTGCCAGTCCCACAGCATCAGCTCTTCCGCGCGCTGGCGCAGCCGGTCATCGGAATCCTTCAGCGCCGCGAGGGCTTTCGCGGCGATGTCGGCGTTGGGGCAGTAGTAGGTGCATTGCGAGATCGCGACGAGGGTCTTGTCGCCCCGGCGCGGGGTTCCCGGGCCTTCGCCTTCCAGGGCGCGGACCCACACCACCGGATCGGCGGGGATGAAGTCGAGCGATACCTCGGAAGACACCGGGAGCAGAGAAAGGTTTGCAGCCGACATGATGGGCTTCCTTGCAATCGTGGTGAATATCGTTCCCCCGCAGCTGTTTCACAGCCGCGGAAGCTGAAGGGGCATCCAGCCCGGACGCGCGGTCGCAGAGCCGCGCAGGAACCCGTCTTCGCGGGCGTAACGAATGTTGAAACCGATGCGTACTCCGTCGGTCTTGTTGACTCCCGAGCGGTGCACCAGCCGCATGTCGAACAGCACCCCGCGGCCGGCCTCCATTGGCAGATCGGTGAATACGGTGTCGGCCAGCGTCTTTGGCACATCGGCAACCGTGACGGCGCGGCCAGCGCGGCGCAGCAGCGTCTCGTACTCGTGGCGAAGGTATCCGCGAGTGTGGGAGCCGGCGGCGATTTGCAGACAACCCGCGTCCGCGGGAGCGGGCGAGATTGCCAGCCAGACCGCCACCGACCGCGCCGGGTCGAGATCGAAAGTGGTGTCGGTTCCGTCCTGGTGCGGCGGGACCAAGAAGTCCACCTCGTCGGGCTCGGGGGGAAACTTGGCGATCATAAAGGTGTGCTCGACTGCGGCGTTGTCCCCGATCAGGGACCGAACATGCTGCACGATAACGGGATTGGTGGCCAGTCGTCGCGCCCACGGCTCGGTCAGGTGCGCGTTGCTGACGACCTCGGTGCGCTGCTCTCCGTAGATGGCCGCCAATCGCTGGGCGAGGTCCCGAGCGCGTGTGGGCGAGCACCACCGAACCGGAGCGCGATATCCACTGGCGCCGAAAATGCTGGTGAGGTCGGGGGTCGAGGTAGTCATCCGGTCCTCCTGAATAGCCCGATGTCTGCAACGAGAATGCGCCTCCCGCAATGCATTTGGCCCGACCAGGACTGGGGAGTTCGCCCGCGGCCCTTTCCCCGCCGTCACCAGCAGGAAGCCAGTCGGCAGCGGTGAAACTCCTCGAGATTGGGTACATGCAGTGCACCTCAGCGCCAAGGCGCAGTGAGTAAGGTGAGGTGCGAGGATCACGCATCGGGAGTGAGACCTGGTGAGGCATGAATCAGGCACGAAAGCAGCGCGGGAACGCCTTCGCCGTGCGATGCAGCGAGAAGCATTCTCCACCGCGCAAATCGCTGGGGAGTTGGCTGTTCAGTGCGGATTTCGTCCACGCCAAGCCTGGCGCCACGCCCATGGTATGACCCAGGACGAGGTTGCCGCCAGCTACAACGACTTGATCGGTGACCCGCAGGCGTCGATGAGCGGCAAGCGGATCTCCGACTTCGAGGCGTGGCCGATCGGCGGCGTCAAGCCGACCCTTCACACACTGTCCGTTCTCGCGAGGCTGTACGGCACCAAGCCGAACCTCCTGGTGGACTTCACCGATTACGAGGCGATGTCCCTCACCGAACGGGCCGCGCTGCGGGCATATGAATCCAATGCGGGACCGGAAGCTCCAGCGAATTCGCCGATGACCGTGGCCGGCATTGATGAATTCGCCGATGTCGCTAGTGGATGGTCTGCCTACCTGCGGTGCTGCCTGGCAATTGTCGAGCGCAGCACGTACTTCAGCGAGGAGGTCGACGAGCTGCTGGCGGTTTTGAACCGGGTCATCGCGACCCTCGTGTGTCGGGAAGCGGCTTGGCTGGACGTCGTCGTGCCCGTGCACTCGGTCTCGCCGGCCGCTGTCCCTCTGGTGGAGGGATTGGTCAGCGAGCTGGGATGGCTGCAAGTGTGGGCCAGCGGGGTGCGCCGAACGACACGACCGACTCTGATCCCTGTGCAGGTGAACGGCATCCCGTGGCGCGGAAGCGGCAATGCCTACCTGTCGCGGGGCATCGACTACGTTGGCTCGTTCCGCGGCCTGTACGCAGATCCCGAGTACGGATTGGCACCGGGTCTCTTGTCCAAAATCGAAGCCAGGTACCGGTATTGGCGGGATGAATGCTACTTTGGCGCCCTGCTCGCCGTGGCAATCCGAACCCCGGAACCCGGAGGGTCCGATGCCCTCGGTGTTCTCAATGTCAATTTCAGATGCGAAAACCCCATCGGCGAAAACGACACGATCGACCCCCAAAGATCAATCGCGGTAATGGACATCCTAGAACCCGCATTGCGGCTGATCGCAGTCGCAATTCAGAAGCATCACCTACCAAGGAGCGGCCAGTCATGAAAAAGAGTGCGTTGATCGTCGTCGACATGCAGGAGTTCTTCTTCGTGGAGAACCCCGATGTGGACCGCAAACAGCTGGGCGAGCGCTGCAACCAGATCGTCGACATCGCCCGCCAGGCCGACATCCCCGTAATCCACGTCGTCACCATCTACCGCGAGGACCGAGCCGACTGGCCCCGGGCCTGGAGCGAGGGTGAGAGCTGGTGCGCCAATCTCGTGCGGGATCGGGAACTGTCGCAGGTAGTGGAGCAATTGTCAATCAAGCCTGACGACTACTTCGTGGAAAAGAAGCGGTTCAGCGGCTTCTACAACACAAATCTCGATGATCTTTTGCGGCACCTCGGGCGCGACCACGTCTACATCATCGGATATTCCGCCGACGTGTGCCTGCGATTCACATCGGTCGATGCATACAACCGCGGTTACGGCGTCTCGCTGGTTTACGAAGGAATTGAATCTTTCCGCGAATCCAAAGATGCGTCCGTCACCTACCTTGGTTGGCTGATCGACGCCGAATGCGTCAAACTCGACCAATTCCGATCGCGCCTGCTCACCGAGGCGCCAGCGTCTTGACCCCTGGGGCGAAGGCTGGCCGGCCACTCCACGCCGCATATGCATGAAGGTGCCGAGCTGATCTCAGCGGCTTCGATCAGCTCGGCATCAGTTTTGCCAATGTCAGTGAGTCGCAACGGGTTGCGGCCAGTCCAGCAGCCCGAACGATTCACTGCGGAGCCACTGCCCGATCCCGACCCTGCTGTACGGCACGACATCGGCCGGCAGTTCGTCGACAGGGAACCATCCGACCTCGCTGCACTTGTGCGGCTCCGCGTTGCGCGGCTCTCCGACCCAGCGTGTCGCGAGGAAGAAGGTCCCGACCCGCGCTGGTCCATCTGGTGCGTGCTTATGAACAACGGTAGCCAGCCGCATCGCGGAGCGCTCCAACTCCAGCCCGACCTCTTCGTGCGCCTCACGCATGACCGCGGCGACGAGATCCTCGCCGTCCTCCAGCTTCCCGGAGGGCAGATTCCATTGCCCGTCCATGTACCCGGTGTTGATTCGGCGAGCTAGGAAGATGCGGTCGTCGCGTACGAGCAGCAGGTGGACGTCAACGTGGTTGAGCACCAAGGACCCCTTCAAAGTTTCGTTGGGCGAATCAGTTTCGTGGAGCGCGGCGATCTGTGATGCGGTGACGTTAGCCTGCGGGTGTGACAGTCCTTGAGGCAGTGACTTCATCGGGTCGTGGTCGATCACGAACAGCGGCTCGACGTCGATCACCTCGGTAACCAGCTCGGCCGCGATCAATCCGTCGACGTCGTCGGTCAGGCTGATCGGCTCACCGATGAATCCGTCGTTCCACACCGGCGCGACGCCAGCCGCGTCGTGATGCCATCCGATGCGACGCGTACTGACGACGATGTCGTACAAGGACTTACGGTTCATCCCATTCGTCCCGAGTCGCGTTTCAGCTTCTTGTTCCGCTCCAGCAGATCTCGGGCAGCCGCACGCGCAGGGCATTCATCGGTCAAGCAGTCCAGGTGCACCTGCATCGCGCGGTGCGCGTTCTCGATGCTCGAGCTTGCCCAGGCGGTGTTGTTGCAGTTCACCTGGTCCAGCAGGGCGAGCGACATTGCGTCCCAGCTCATTTGAAACCCACCTACCGTCGTGTTGACACACCCGGAGCCGGAGGAGACGGCACCCCGGCCCCGGGCAGATTGGGATTCCATTCACGAAGCGCCACCAAGTAGCGCTCGATTTCTTCGATCGGCACATCGCAGTGGACTCGCCGCTGCGGACCAACTAGCGCCTCTCGCTGTGGCAGTTCTCGGCTCGGCATCTGCCGACCTCCAGGAGGGTCGAACGTCAAGGTGTGCGCCGGCCCCGGTTCAGCCCACGCCGATCCGCCGGCTTGGGGGTGCGTGGGTCGGGTAGTCGCGGCCATGTGACAACGATGTGTCAGTTCCCGACGCGCCAGAGCGCCAGGCCGCAACTTCGCGAAAGTCGCGCAAAAGCCCAGCACGCGTGTTGAGTTGGCCCGTACGATCCTCCCAAAATGGCACAAACGGTTGGGCCGGAACGAAACAGGGGGCGCATGTGAAAGATGACGAGCCGGAAGACACGGGGAGCACGCTCCCGCGGCGGCAGCTCGGGCGGCTGCTGCGGGAGGCTCGCGAAGCGACCGGAATGAGTTTGGAGGAAGCCGCACGGTTGATGGAGTGGGGGAAGAGCACGCTGAGCCGACTCGAACGCGGTAAGTCGGAGCGTGTGCGGATCCGCGATGTGATCGGTCTGTGCGAGCTGTTCGGGACGGACGAGGAGAAGACGGCCGCTATCAGAGAACTAGCCGAACAAGCCCCTGTCCGATCATGGTGGCGAAGCTATGGCGACGTCATCGCCGCGCGATTCAACACGTATCTCGGCCTGGAGGCCGGCGCCAGCGAGCTGGCGATCTTCCAGCCTCTGATCGTTCCAGGCATCCTGCAAACCACCGACTATGCGAGAACCCTTGACCGGCAATACTTTTCGAGGGACACCGATGAGGAACTGGACCGACGAGTCGGAATTAGGATGCAGCGGCAACACATCATCACCCGCCAGCGCCAACCGGTCCAACTCTCCGTGGTGCTCCACGAGTCCGTGCTGCGAACAACGGTCGGGAGCCGACAGATCATGGCGGGTCAGCTGCGGCACATCGCGGACCTGAGCACACGCGACAATATCCAGGTTCGAATCCTGCCGTTCCGGGCAGGCTTCCCGGCGGGGATCGTGGTGTCGCAATTCATCATCATGTCCTTCCCCAAGGACAGCCGAGGCAAACCGGTCGAACCGACCGTAGTGTTCGCCGAGAGCTTCACCGGCGATGTCTATCTTGAAGAGACGGGCGATGTACGCCGATGTCGCGAGACATTCCGTACGCTTCAGCGGGCGACGCTGGACGATCGCCCCAGCCGTGACCTAATGAGAGAAATAGCAAGGGAGCATGACAGTGAACGTTGACCTGAGCGGCGCTCAGTGGTTCAAGTCCAGCCACAGTTCCGGGGGCAGCGAATGCGTCGAGGTCGCTTACCTGGATGGCGGGGCCGTCGGCGTGCGGGATAGCAAGAACCCGACCGGTCCGGCCTTGGTGTTCACCCCCGGCGAGTGGAGGGCGTTCGTCGCCGGCGCTCGCGATGGCGAGTTCGATCGCGCGTAGCCGCTGAGACGGGCGGTCCCGCTCCGACTTCCTTCGAGCGGGGCCGCGCTACCCCTCGCCAGGATTCGCCTTCGGAGCGGATCCCCTGAAACCTTTTCCGCCTCAACCTACTTGCGAAGGGTGAGGCCGACTCCGTGAACGCGCTTGGTCACGTCGATTGGTGCGCGCGATTGACCTCGATGTCCACGGTGAGCCCGAACTTCGGCGCATAGTCGATCAGCGAATCCAGTTTGAACCGCTCGATTCGCTGATTCTTCAGTTGGGAGATCGTAGGCCGCGGAAGCTGAGTCTCCTCTGCCAGCTCAGCCTGAGTGCGACCCGCGAGTGCAGCATCTATGCAGTCGGCGAGCGCCCCCGCCAGCGCGCGACTGAGCCTCCCGCTGTCGGAATAGTCGGCCGCCGCCGGGCGGGTGCCGGCGCGACGCTGGTACCTGGTGTCTTTGACCGCGCCCGGATCAAGCTGCCGCGCACCAACGATATGTATCTGCGGATTGAGTCCAAAGAGTCCAGAGAGGTTAACCAGCCGCTGGAGGGAGTACTCGCCGGGTTCTCGTCGCGCCAGGCGGCCAACCTCAGCGGGGTCCAGGCCGGTGGACTCTGCCCATGCCTGCTGCCGACCTCGCTCGGTCCCAACGACGTCCGCGATAGCCGAGACCAGCTTGTCGCGGAGTTCGTCAGCAGATGGCATGCGTCGAGTGTAGTCAGCGCGTCCTGATGGCCTCGTATCCGCAGGTCGAACGTTTCGCGTTCTACGTTCCATGAAACGCATGGTACGGTTGTGGGCGCGTCACTGTCCATGGCGCGCCCCTCTGCGCCCGTAGGGATCCAAACGGGTGGGACGCCTCACCAGCGTTGCGGAGCCGTTAAACGGGGACTCTGCATCTATTCGATCCAGTGGGGTCCACCCGGTAAAGGCAGACTCGAACGGGGACGGCGTGGTTGCCGTAGTTGACCTGCTGGAATGGTTCCCAGTCCTGGGGCTCCGAGTAATTCCCGGAGCCCGTTGCTTCAACCGAGACGACCGATCCGACCGACCGGGCGTGAGCGTGAGGCTCCCCGTATCCTCTGCGGTTACGGGGTTACTCTGCCCTCGCCTCCCTTCACGCTCCCTCCCGGGCGTAAGGCGGACGGGACTGGGTTTCGGGTCGGATTGGGCTGCCGACTAGCGTCCGAAGCGTTCCCCGTTCCAAAACCCAGGAATCGGAGAACGATAGGTTGGATCAATAAATCAAGGCAGCAGGGCAGCCGGTAGGAGGGGACGGTAGAACCCAGGTAGATGGGGAGGGGTGTAAAGCCCACGGGTGTGGCGGGCGGCGGACCGTAGAGTTGGTGGCGCGGCTGGAGCTTCGGCTCGGACGCTCTTCCCCGGGCGGGTTGCTGCTACGACCGGTCGGGGTGCTTCTCCTTCGGTGTTTGGGACGCAGAAAGGCCCCGGTGGTTCGGTGGATCCGTCGGGGCCTTGCTGTATCTGCGGCCGGGTTGCCTATGACGCTGATCTGCTGTTCTATAAGGGCGTGAATTGTCTTCCGCTTCAGCATCTTTCGGAGTGATTGCTGGGAAGCGGGAACGTTTCATCTGATTCGCTATGAGATGATTTATCCAGTTTCGACACGAGGGGCCTTCGCCGAGTTACGTGGGCGCCCATTTTCGTACCGGTCAGGCAGCACCCAGCCGGATGAAAGTCTGTAGCCCCGTGGCTCCGGCTTCGCTGGTGAGCTTCGAGACCGAGCAGCCCAGATTGCTCATCCCGCCCCAGTTCAAGCACCCGTAGCCGTTCATTGCGGTGTGAGATGCGATGAGCGCGTTGATCGCCTGCTCGGTGTCGGCGCGCTGCTTGTTCATGGGGAGCTGCTGGATGTCCGTGAGCATCGACCGAGCTTGGCCCGCCTGCCAGTTGTAGCACTGGACCCAGGGGTCTCCCTCCTTGCCTTTGCAGTCGGCGATGAGGAAGTCGTTGTATTTGGTCCTGAAGGTGTCCCAGGTGTACGCGACCGGCGCGCTCGTCGTCGTGGAGCTGGTGGCCGCGGTGGTTGTGCCGTCGTTGCTGCCGCAGCCGGAGGCGAGGCCGGCGATGGTTGCGCATGCGAGGACGGTGCCTGCGATGGCCGAGATGCGCTTCACGTTCTGCTTTCAGGTCGGTTCTTGATCTTGGAGATCAGATCCTAAACGGCGGAACTGCGGCAGGTCACATCATCTGGAATGCGCCTGAATTGCTGGGACAATCCCAATCAGATGATTCAGGCGGTGGTGTAGTGGCTTGGGGTTCCAGGGGCACCCGCGATGTGGGCGCGGAGTATCGGCGAAATCGGCCGGATGTATTGGAGCGAGACGAGTTTCAGTGTCAGCTCCGATTCAGCGTGTGCGTCGGACGGGCAACCGAGGTCGACCACATTCAGAACTTCGCCCGCCAAGGTTCGGACGCCATGACGAACCTCCAGGCCGTGTGCGGTCCATGTCACCGGGCCAAGACCGCCCGCGAATCCGCCGAGGCAAAGGCTGCATCGAAAGAAGCTGCACGGCATCCGGATTCGCTGCGAAAGCACCCCGGGTACCGCTGATCATCTTGCTTCCTTCCACGGCACCCATACCGTGGGTGGAGTAGTGGGGCGTAGCTCAATCCGGTAGAGCAGCGGTCTCCAAAGCCGCCCGTTGCAGGTTCAAATCCTGTCGCCCTGGCTCTTTCCCCTCATCACAGCTCGGCAGGGGTGCGTCTGCCAGCTCGCGTGTGTGAAGCGGGTGAAACCAACGCGCGAATCCGTACCGCCGAACCGCAGGTAGCGCCGCCATGGTGGCGCCTGCGGTGGGAGCGGTCTTCCCCCGACACGGGAGCACAACTCAATATGGCTGGACGCAGAAGCGGTCCACCGCCGAAAAACCCCGACGAGCGATTGCGGCGCAACGCCGACCCGTTCGTCACCGGTGACGGCTGGACCGAGATCGACCCGACCCCGCACGACGGCGATATCCCGGAGATCCCCGAGTGGATCACCGTGGGGCCGACCGGGCGTGCGATCTATGAGCACCTCGCGACGCTGCCGCAGGCGCGCCTATACGGGCCGGGTACCTGGTTCCAGCTGTGGGTGACGCTCCCGCTGATCGAACGCTATCTCTCGCGGCCCGGCAGCGAGAACTACAAGGCCGTGACATCGACTCTCGGTGCGGCACTGCGCCTTACCGAGGACGACCTCGCGCGGGCGCGGGTGCGGATCAAGCCGGTCCTGGACGAGGACGACGAGGACGCGCCGACCGCCGGGGCGCGGGTGGTCAGCTACGCCGAGGAGCGACGGGCGCGACTGCTGAAGGGCGCGTGAGCCCGGGTGCCGCACGATATCGTCACCCACCCCGACCACGACCGCGAACGTAGCCTCGGCTGGCTCGCGGTCGCCTGGCTCGAGCACTACGCCGTCCACGGCCCCGGCGACGTCGGCGGTGAATCCGTCGCGCCGATCGTCGACGAGTACGTGCGCTTCATCGTCGACACCTACGCCCTCGGTGTCGACGGCCGCCGCATCTACGACCACGTCTTCCTCAGCCGCCCGAAGGGGTGCGCGAAGTCCGAAGTCGCTGCGCTCATAGCGCTTTTCGAGGCCATTGGTCCATGCAGGTTCGATGGATGGGCGCGCGGCGGCGAAGTGTTCCGCGACGACTGGGGCGGCGATTTCGAGTACGTCTACCAGCCCGGCGAACCCATGGGCAAGCGGCTGAAGAACCCCTACATCCGTTGCGTCGCAACCGAAGAGGGGCAGGCCGGACTCGTCTACGACACCGTCCACCTGAACCTGACCGAGGGACCGCTGCGCCGCGCTCTGCCGCGCCGCGACGACGCCGGCCTGACCCGGATCCTGATTCCCGGCGGCGGGGAGATCATCCCGTCGACCAGCTCGGCCGCGTCCAAGGACGGCGGCAAGGACACGCTGACCCTCTTCGACGAAACGCACCTCTACAACAAGCCTGAGCTGCGCCAGACGTACAAAACGCTGACCCGAAACCTTCGGAAGCGCCGGCGGTCCGCACAGACCTTCGCGGTCGAGACGACCACGATGTACGCGCCCGGTGAGGACTCCATCGCCGAGCAGACCTACAAGCTGATCCAGGACACCCTCGCGGGGAAGCTGAAATCCCATCCGCGCCAGCTCTTCGATCACAGATACGGGGCGATCACGCCCGAGGAGTTGGACGACGAAGAGCTGGTGCGCAAGGCGCTGGTGGACTCCTACGGCGACTGCGCGGCCTGGAATGACGTCGACGGTCTGGTGGAAGCTATCGCCGATCCGCGCAACGACGTGATCAGCTCGTTCCGGTACTGGTTCAACAGCCCGACCTCCGCGGAGAACGCGTGGGTGGCCGCGTACGAATGGGACGCGGTCGGCCCGGAGAACATGCCGGTCGAGCCGCTCGTGCCCGGCGATGTGATCACCCTCGGATTCGACGGTTCCCGGCGCCGCCGCCGCGGTGTCACCGATGCCACCGCGCTGGTGGCCTGCCGCGTGCATGACGGGCTGGTTGTGCCGATCAAGATCTGGGAGCAGCCGCCCGGTGTGCACGTCGACGGGTGGGAGGTGCCCGAGCACGAGATCGAGGCCGCGCTGCTCGAGACGTTCAAGACCTACAAGGTCGTGGCGTTCTACGCCGACCCTGCCCGCTGGGAGGCGAATGTCGCTGCGTGGGAGGCGAAGTACGGGCCGCACCTGCTGGTGAAGTCCTCGGCCAGTCACCCCATCGAGTGGTGGATGACCGGCACTCGAGCGTTCAAAACGGTTGAGGCACTGCGGGAATTCGTGGAGGCGATCCTCGACCGCAAGCTGTGTCACGACGGCAACCTCACGCTGCGGGCGCATGTGCTCAATGCCCGTCGCGCAGAGACGCCCAAGGGCATTCAGATCCGCAAGGAAAACCCGGACTCGCCGAACAAGATCGACGGCGCGGTTGCCGCGGTGCTGGCGTGGCAGGCCCGCCTGGATGCGGTGGCCAAGGGGATCGGGAAGAAGAAGCGCCGCCGGGTCGCCGTGCGTGTGCGATGAGCGAAGGACCTAACTGAATATGGCCAAGCAGGAGCAGAAGACGCAGCCGCCGGAGTGGTGGTTCGAGTACCTCATGCAGCGGTTCGACGAGGACCTTGAATGGGAGCCGCGCGTCACCTCCAGCAACACGCCCAAGACTCGGCGCGACCGGCTTGACCTGCTGTGGAGCTACTACATCGGCGACCCGCCGCTGCCGTTCATCAACGAAAAGTACCGTGAGACCTTCCGGGAGCTGTTGCGCAAGTCGCGCCCGAACTACGCCATCATGGCCATCGACTCCATGTGCGACCGCAGCGTGCTCAAGGGCGTCTACACCGAGGCCGACAAGGACCTCGACGGCGACGATATCGCCCGCAAGGTCCAGGAGGTGTCGGGTTTCGCTGCGCTGCAACGCGATATGCAGACCTGGCTCTACACCCTGGGCGAGTCCTACGTCACCATCGTTCCGCCGGTGGCCGGCGCGCCGACGGGCAGCGTGCCGATGCTGCTGGCCGAGAGTCCGCGATTCTGTGTGGGCGAACCGGATCCGCTGAACCCGCGCAGGCTGATCGCGTTCGTGAAGGTTTACAAGGACCGAATCGCGAACTGCCAGAAGGCCCTTCTGTTCCTGCCCGGTCAGCGCATCGAGTTCATCCGCGAAGAGGGCCAGTTCGGCGACGACTTCAACATGGACCAGTGGACGGCCGGCGAGACCGCGCCGATGCCCGGCCTCGAAGAGTTCGGCGGGATTCCCGTGGTGAGGTTCGAGAACAAGATGGGGCTGGGGGAGTTCGAACCGCATCTGGACACCCTCGACCGCATCATGGACGGCATCCTGCACCGCAAGATCATCACCTGGTACCAAAGCTTCAAACAGAGGGCCATCAAGGGCGATTTGGACGGCGGCGCGGACTTCACCGACGACGAGAACTCGCTGATCCGCGACCTGGCCGACGCCAACCTCGAAGACATCTTCCAAGCCGACCCGGGCACCCTGTGGATCGTGCCCGAGGGCGTGGAGTTCTGGGAAAGCGGCGCAACCGATCTCACGCCGCTGCTGCTGGCCGAGCGCGACGACGTCAAAGAATTCGGCGTGTGCACGAGGATCCCCATGCACATGCTGGCCCCGGACGGCACCAACCAGACCGCCGAGGGTGCGTCGATGATGCGCGAGGGTCTGACCGACAAGATCCTCGACCGCCAGTCGCGCCAGACTCCGCAGTGGATGTTGCTGTGGCAGATGGTGTTTGCGCTCTCGGGGCAGGCCGCCCGCGCGGTGAACGTGCGCCTTCAGTGGGGCAGCACTGAACGCACCCCGCTGGCGTCGAAGGCCGACGCGGTGCAGAAGACCCGCGGCGTGCTGTCCCGTAAGCGGCAGGTCGTGGAGATCATGGAGCTGGATCCGCTGGTCGCCAAGCTCAACGAATCCGAGCTGATGGAGGAGTCCATGGCCATGGACACCACCTCCGGCATGGCGGCCTCCGCGAATCCGGCTGCCGCGCAATCGGCTCCGGCCGAGCCGGGCGCGAGTGCGGGTGACGACGAGCTGGCGGTGGCCGCGTAATGGTGACCGAGCTGCTGCTGCGGATTCTGCTGTCGCACTCGGCACGCCGGCGTCTGCTGCTGCTCGACGCCCAGGACCGGGTGCAGGCGCTGTGGCGGATGACCGATCCGTTCGACGGGGCCGCGGTGGAGGACTTCTCCCAGGCCGCCGCCGATGTCTCGATCGCCGCCCAGCGCAAGGCCGTGACGATGGTCGCCGCTGCCCAGCGCCGCTACCTCGCTGAAATCGACACCGACCTCGGTGATTTCGTGCCCGAGGTGCCCGACGAGGTGCGCATGTACTCGACCACGCGCCCGTACCGGTATGCGACACCGAAGACGGTGCGCACCCGGGCGGGGGTGTCGCAGCGGTTGCCGGCCGCGGAGCCGTGGAACCGTCCCGCGCGCCGGTATCGGCACGAAGTCGCTGGTGGACGCGATTCGGGTGAAGCTCTGGACGCTGCGGCGACACGTGTGAAAATGGAGCTAGCCACGAACGTCGCCCTCGCTGAGAGGGAGGCGGAGATGCAGGTCATCGGCCAAGCCGGTGTCGTGGATCTCGACGTGATCGGATATCGGCGAGTCATCCGGCCCGAGCGCTCCCGCACCGGTGTGTGCGGATTGTGCGTGGCGGCCAGTGACCGGATCTACAAGACCGACGAGCTGAAGCCCATGCACACGGGCTGCAACTGCACGGTGATGCCGGTCAAGGAAGGCGCGGATCCAGGACTGCGGCTCAACCGCGAAGACCTGAACCGACTGTATGACGATGCGGGCGGCACCGGCGCAAAGCTGTTGCACCGCACCAAGTACGGCGTCGACGAGCACGGCGAGCTTCAAGCGCTGCTGGTGCCGAAACGCCGCGGCGAGCCCGTGCCGCGTTTCCGGGATCCGGAAGTGCCGGCGGTGGTGGATCTGGATACGGACTTCACCGAAGTCGCACGCCGCCAGCTGCCACTGATGCGCAAGGAGCTGGCCAAGACCCGCGCCCTCGGTGTGCCGGACGACGATCCGCGGTTGCGCTGGCAGCAGTCGCAGGTGTGGGCGTTCGAGCAGATCCTCGCGCTCTAGACTTCCCGCCCCAACTGGGGTGGTTGAGAACCGGGCCGGGCTCCGACAAGGAGCCCCTGCCCACCACCAAATCATCTACCCGACAAGGGATCCAACTGAATATGAGCAAGCAGCGCGCCGACAACCCTGCCCCCTCCGCTCCCGACGACGTCACCCCCGACGACATCGAGACGGTCGAAACCGCCCCGGAGGTAGGCGAATCCGAAGGTGTCGGCGAGGAGCCGGCCGTGAACAAGCACGGCTACCCCGACAACACGCCGCTGGCGGAAATGACTGTGGAGCAGCAGGCCGCCTACTGGAAGGCCAAGGCCCGCATGCATGAGTCGCGGTCGCGTGCCAAGGCCGGCGGCCTGAGTGCCGAGGAAGCCGAAGAGCTACGCGCCGAGCTTGCGCAGCTGCGCGATGCCGCCTTGTCGGAAACCGAACGCGCCCAGCAGGATGCGCTCGAATCCGCCCGGGAAGCCGGCCGCAGCGAGGCCCGTGACCAGCTGATGCCGATGCTGCACGAGGCCCAGCTGCGCGGCTACGCGTCCACGGTCATCAAGGGTGCCAAGCTCGACGGCTTCGTCTCCACGGTCAACATCGCCGCGTTCAGCGCCGAGGACGGCTCGATCGACGGCGAGAAGGTCGTCGCGCACCTCAAGGCCATGTACGGCGAGGAACCGGCGGCCCCTACCACCGCTGCGAGCACCTACCCGAATTTCGGACAGGGCAGCCCGGGGGCGAGTTCCAAGAAGAGCACCCGCGCTGACGGCCTGGCCGAAGCGAAGCGGCGCGGATTCTCCCCGGCCGCCTAACCATCTCTGGAGCCATTCATGAGCAACATCGCTACACGCAAGACCGGTACGTTCCGGGGTGATTCGCGGGCGTTCGTCTACGCCGATATCTCCGCGCAGGCGGGCCGCGCCTCGGTCACTCTCGACATGAGCAAGTTCACCTCGGTGCAGATGCCGGAAGGCTATCTGCCCTCGGGCATCGTGCTGGGCAAGATCACCGCGACCGGCAAGTATGGCCCCTACGACAAGTCCGCCGCCGATGGTCGCGAGACCCCGGCCGGTTTCCTGTGGGACGCGTTCGCCCCGACCGGCCCGGATGAGGCTGCGCCGCTGTGGTTCGGCCCGGGTGCGATCAAGGAATCCAAGCTGCCTGCCGGCCACGGTCTGGACGCTCAGGCCAAGACCCTGCTGGCTGCCTGGTTCAAGTTCTTCTGAAACCTGGTCTCTCACAACTGAATACACAACTTAATACGGAGGCCATCCCATGGCTCTAGTCTTCGACGCGCCGGTCCATCCCGATTCGGCGACCGTCTTCGCGCGTGAAATTCCGCTCCCGTCCGACCACAAGCTGGCCGCGTATCTGCCCGACCAGCTGGTCCAGGAGCAGACGATCAAGCTGGTCAACACCACCCGAGTGAACCGCACTGCCCAGTTCCGCTCGTTCGACGGCAACATCCCGCAGCTCGAGCGGGACTACTTCGAGACCCGCGAAGTCGATCTGCTGCCGATCTCCGTGCAGGGCATGAAGGGCGAACTCGAGCGGCTCCAGCTCGAGCGCGCTCGGCAGAAGGGCGGCTCGCTCTCGGCGATCACCCAGGCCATCTACAACGACATCGAGCTGGCGGTCCGCGCGATCCGCAACCGCATCGAGGTCGCGCGTGGCGAGCTGCTGCACACCGGCAAGCTCGACCTGGCCGGCGAGAACGGCCTGTACCTGAAGGCGGACTTCGAGGTCCCGGGCGACCATTTCGTCACCGCGGCGAAGGTGTGGACCGATACCGCTGCGGCCCAGATCGTTTCGGATCTGGCGACCTGGACCGAGAAGTACATCGCCGACAACGGCTTCGCGCCGGGCGGCATGATCATCTCCCGCAAGACCGCGTCGCTGCTCCAGCGCAACGCCGAGTTCCGCACCTACGCGGCCTCGATCGCCGGTTCGCCGCAGATCGTGTCCCGCTCGGTGGTCAACACCGTGCTCGAGGACTTCAACCTGCCGCCGATCGCCGAGGTCTACGACACGGTGATCCGCGTCGACGGCGTCGACAAGCGCGTCATCCCCGAGAACAAGGTGATCTTCGTGCCGCCGGCCGGCCGCCTGGGCTCGGTGAAGTGGGGCGTCACCGCCACCGCGCTCGAGCTGGTCAACGCCGCGCAGTCGGACATGTCCTTCGAGGACGCGCCCGGCATCACCGGCGTCGTGGTCAAGTCCGGTCCGCCGTTCAAGGAGACCACCGTGGTCGACGCGCTGACTCTGCCGGTCCTCGAGGACCCGAAGTCGCTGTTCGTCGCGACGGTCTACTAAGGGCCGGGTGTTGTTGTGGCGAAGTTGATTTCGTGGGTGGTCGCCTACGACGAACACAGCGCAGCGCGCTGGTTCGGTCCGGCCGATGATGTGCCGGAGTGGGCGGCCCGCCAGATCACCAACCCCGCCGCCTGGGATTCCGCCCCGGCCCCCGCACCTGATGCGGGGGCCGGCGAGGCGGCCACCAGCGGCGAGACCGGACCTGAGGCCGAGCCGGTGGCGCCCAAGCGGCGCACCCGCAAGGCCGCCGAGGGGGCGTAAGCGCGATGGGTGTCTTTGCTAGCCGGACCGATCTGATCGCCTCCTACGAAGGGCAGCTGACCGAACGCCAGCTCGTCTTTGCGGAGACCAAGATCCTCGAGGCCGAAGCGATGCTGATGTCGCTGGTGCCGCGGCTGGCAAGCAACCCCGCCGCGCTGCCGGAACTGGTGCGCTACAACGCGCGCCGCGCCGTGTGCGCGGCCGTGCTGCGGGTGGTGCGCAACCCCGCCGGCGTCGCCTATCAGGCCGTCGGAGGGGCCACCACCCGCCTGCACGACAACGCGGCATCGGGCGAATTGCATTTCACCGCAGAGGAACTCAAACCGTTGCGCGCTCGAAAGAAGCGGTTCGGCGTTCTCGGTGTCGCGCCGGTGAGGTGGGCGCGATGATGCTGCCTCTTCTGCACGGCGACACCGTGATCGTGTGGCGCCGCCCGGCCCGCGACCGGTTCGGCGACACCTCCTACGTGGAGCACCACGAGATCGCCGAAACGGTGATCGAGTACGGCTCCCAGGACGAACCCAACACCAACGGCGCACCGACAGCCAGCCGCGAGCTGGCGCGCTACGACGTCACCGTCTACTGCCCGCTCGGTGCGGATGTGCTGGCCAATGACCTGCTCGAACTCCCCGACGGCGACCAATACCACGTCGTCGGCCGTCCCCAGCGCCCCAAGCATCCGGTTACGGGATGGACCCCGGGCCTGGTGGTGCGGCTACGCCGGATCGAAGGATAGGAAGACCGAAAGTGCCCCGCTACCGTGACTTCCACTGGTACGGCGAAGAGAAGAAGCCGCCCGTCAATCCCGCGGTCGAGGCGGTGATGACCGGGCCGGGCATGGCCGGTGTCTTCCTGAGGGTCGCTCGCGAAGGCCGAGCGATGTGGCGCGCTCGAACGCGTTGGCGCACAGGCCAGCTCGCGAACTCCACGACCATCTCGCTGGAGACGCGTAAGGACGCGGGCGGCAAACGGCCTCGACTAGGTGCCGAACTGACTGCGGACACCGACTATGCCGGTGCTGTCGAGTTCGGACGCTGGAACCTGGCACGCAAGTACCGGCGTCCGGCAGTGCGCGAACGCGTGAAGCCGGGCCAGTTCCCGCCGCGCTACAGCCGCTACGCCCGCCACACCATGGGCGGCGACAACCGGCGCCTGCGCTCCATCGTGGCTGACCTGGAACGCAAGTGGGGTCGCAAATGAGCGAACCTGTGGACTTCCCAGACGCCGAGCTGGTGACCATGGCTCTGCTCGACGATCTGGGCTGGACCTGCACCGCGCTCCCGGACCCTGACGAATGGGCGACGTTAGGCACCATCATCGCGGTCAACCGCGTCGGCGGTGGCTGCGAAGACGGCATCACCGACCGAGCGCTCATGTCGGTCGTCGTGGTCGCCGACACCCGCCCGAAAGCTTGGGCCGCGGCCGGCAAGGTTCGCCGCCGCGTACTGGGCGCATCCCAGTCCCTGGCAGGCGGCGTCCTGATCGACACCACCCGCGAGGACGTCGGTAACGCCCAGGAACCGGACCTGCACAGCGACAACAGATTCGTCGAGTCCAGCTACTGGATCAGCTTCCGAGCGCAGTAGGCCATGACCCCACAATTTCAAACCTGTTCCGGCTGCCTCGAAAACAAGCCGACCGGTCACTACCACCGCAATCCCAGCAAACGGGGCGGCATCGAACGCCAGTGCCGCGATTGTGCCGCCGACCGGAAACTGCGGGGCCGCTACGGCATCACCCGCGACAGGTACCTGCAATTGCTCGACGACCAGGGCGGGGTGTGCGCGATCTGCAACAGCGCTGACGCCGCACTGGTGGTCGACCACCAGCACGGCGGATCCGGACAGGTTCGGGGCCTGCTCTGCCACGGCTGCAACACCGGGCTGGGCCTGCTCAAAGACGACCCGGCGACGCTGTACCGCGCCGCCGAGTACCTCGAGTCGCGCGCCGCCGCGGCTTGAAAGTTCCACCTCCACAACTGAATACACAACTCAATAAGGAGCCCGCGATGGCGGATCTCAATGTCATGCGCGATCTGAAGCAGTCCCTGCTTCTGAAGCCGCTTTCGGGTGCGGTGTTCGTGGCCCCCATGTCCGTCGATGTCCCCGCATCGTTCACCACGGGCGCCACCGCGGACCTGCTGGACCTGAAGTCCGCGGGCTTCGTCTCGCTGGGTCACGTGAGCAAGGAAGGCGCGCCCACCTTTACGCCGGAGACCGAGACCTCCGAGGTCGAGGCGTGGGGCCTGCTTGAGTCCGCGCGCACCGACGTCACCAAGCGAACCACGAAGATTTCGTGGACCGGCCAGGAGACCCACCGGCACAACCTTCAGCTGTTCCACAACCGGGACCTGTCGAACGTGAAGTACAACCCGGTCACCGGTGAGACGGAATTCGCGGATCCGACCGCTCCGTCGATCACCTACCACCGCGGTGTGTTCATCGGCGTCGACGGTGCCGGCCCGACCACGACCTACGTGATCAAGGTCGTTCCGAAGATGACCATCACCGAAGTCACCGAGCAGTCCTGGAAGCAGGACGAGGTCATCAGCTATGGCTTCACCGCCTCGGCCAAGCTCGACGAGTCCACTGGCTACGCCATCAAGACCGTCCTGGCCGGCCCCGGCTGGAAGGCCCTCGCGGCGAAGGCCGGCTTCACCGCCGCCCCGTAAGCCCCTTCCGGCCCGCCCTGTTCGGCGCTGTCTGCACTCCGCTGCGGGCAGCGCCGGGCGGGGCGTTCGTAGATCACTACCAAATCTGTTACGCACGAAAGGCTTTCGCCTCCCATGAGCGCATTCACTCCTGTCGTCCTCGTCTCTCCCGAAGGCATCGAGGTGACCGCCTACACTCCGACCTCGGTCAATGATCTGGCGTGCGCCGGATATGTCGCCAAGATTGGTAACAGCGCAGTCGCACCGGCCCCCGATGTCGAGGCTGATTCCGGCGACCGCAAGCCCAAGCCCAACGCTGTCCGGCCCGCCGCCGGAAAGTAAACGGGCTCAACGCAATCCAACTGAATAACAACTAAATACTCAGGAGCCGCTCGAACATGGCTGCCACCAAGGCCCAGAAGAAGTCGTCCGCCCCCGCCGAGTCGAACTGGGCCAAGCTGGTCCGCGAGGCCACCAAGGACCGCACGGTCTTCGAACCGTACGTATTCGATGCCTACGACCCGCCGGTGCTGATCACCCCGCCGACCGGCCTCGAGCGCACCCTGATGCTCGCCCGACTGTCCGACGACCCTGATATCGCCTCTCCCGAGGACCTGCCCGACATGATCGCGGCCCTGGTCGGCGAGGACGCCTTCGCGAAGGTCTGGGCCGCGCTACGTGACCAGCCGCTGGAAGTCACCCTGGCGCTGATCCGCGACATCAATGCCCATTTCAACAAGGGCGCCGATGACGGCGCGGAGGAATTCCCGGGGGGCGAGTCGGCCTCGTAGCGCTACTCGAAAAGCACTACGAGGCCATCGAGTGGGACCTACACGCCTGCTGGGGCGTGGACCTGCTCAGCTTCTTTCGCGGTGAGCTGCCGTGGGCCAAACTCGCCCGGTTCCTGCGGCAGCTCCCCGACGGGAGCCGCTACCGCGCCTCCCAGGCCATGGACATGGACCTGGCCGAACACCTCGTCAAACTCGAGGAAGCCGAAGAGGCCCAACGCCTCACAGCCCCAGCCGAAGACGCCGATCCGATCATGCGGTCCTCGGCCGGCTACGACCTCAGCGCACATCTGCTGCTGACCATCTGCGACCGGTTGCAGATCCTCAACGCCACTCTCATCGCGGTCAATCTCCCGCCGGGCAAACACCCGCCACAGCCTGAGCCGATGCCACGTCCGGTGTCGGCCGCTGACGTTCTGCGTGCCCGCCATGAACGTGACCGGGCTCAGGACGCTATGTCCGCCTTCGGTTTCTGACCGCCAATCATCCACTGCCACAAAGGGTTCGCCATGTCTCTGATCGCTGGTCACGTAAAGATCGCTGTCGGCGCAGACATGACCGACTTCCTCAACGAGGTCCGTCGGAACCTACGTGGCGACAGCGCCGCCGATCGCGAGCGCGAGAACGACACCAAAAAGCGGTCCGCCAAAGAGGGCGACACCGCCGGCAAGTCTCGCGCCAAGGCCGAGAACGACCGGCTCAACGCAGAGCGTGACCGCAACTTCGCCTCGAACTTCGGTCGGCTGCAACGGATGTCGGAAGCCGAGGGCGATCTGCTCGCGCGCAGTTTCGCGCGCGCGTGGGCCAAAGGGTTCGAAGACGAGGTCCGCAAGACCACCGGCAAGGGCCTCGACATCAAGCGGCTGCTGGCCGATGACCTCAAGCTCAAAGAGGGCAAGGCTGCCAACAGCGCCAAGGTCGCCAAGAAGCGCGCCGCCGCCCGCCGCGACGTCCAGGACGACGAGTTCTTCGACAACGAAGCCCGTCGAGCACTCTCGCGTGAAGCCCGCACGCAGCACTTCAACCGCGAACGCCAGAAGCGCGACGCGGAAAAGCAGCAGAAACAGACCCAGGCGAAGGCCGACCGCGACCGCGACGCCAAGGACACCCGCGACCGCACCGCCGAGGCGAAGCGGCGCATTGTCGACTCGCTGAAACCTGCTGGGCGCCAAGCAGTTGCAGACCTTCGCGGGTATGCGGCGAAAGCGAAAGAGCAGATCGCCAGCGTCGGCAAGCTGACCGAAACCGCCGAAATCCGTGGTACCGCCTGGCAGAAGCTCGGGGCCGCGCACGAGAAGGCAGTCCGCGACACCCACAACGCCTACCGCTCGATGAAGCGGTCGGAACAGGCTGTCGATCGCGCCGCGACGGCGCTCGCTGCCGCGCAGGTGCAGGCATCCAAGCTCGGCGACGATTCCAAGGTCGCGCCCGCTGAAACGGCGCTGGAAAGCGCCAAGCAGACGCACAAAGCCAACCTGAAGCGGTATGCGCAGGCCCGCGCTCTCCAGGTGCAGAGCCGCCGGGACGCCGACACCGCACGCAAGGACTTCGTCAACGCCGTCAAACTGAGCAACCGCGACAAACAGCAGCTCGAGGACGCCAAGCGAGAGGTCCGTGACGCCGCCCGCGCCGCCATCGGCCTGACACCCATCGAGGGCGACCGCAACAAAGAACTGCTCAAGACCGAGGGCCGCGTCAAGAACCTGCGGACCAAGAACAACGGGCGCGAACGGCGACTCAGCCCCAACGACCACATCGTCATCCGCCAGACCACGCAGGCCGCGGCAGCGCTCGACGCCCTCCAGGTCGAAGCCAACGAAATCAAGGCCCGAGCAGAAGCCGCAGACGCTCGAATCGACAAAGCCTCGCAGACAATGGTCGACGTCGACGACGACGCGACCGCGTCCACAACGCGCCGCACCGCAGCCGAACGCGAACTGAAGTCCGCGATACTCGACCGCGACAAGATCGAAGTCGCCGCATCGCGCAACCGGACGCGACTTGCGGCTGCGAAGAACAACTACAACATCGCCAGCGGAGCCCTCACCCAGCGCGAGAACTCCAACCCGTTCATCCGGTTCACCGAACGCCTCGAAGGCGGCACGGGCAACTGGCTCGACAACGTCAACGACCGGCTGATCTACGCCGGCCGCTACCTGTCCTCGATCACCCAGATCGCCACCACCGCCGGCGCGGCGCTGGCGGCCATGGGCGCAGTGAACCTGCTACCCCTGATCTCGTCTGCCGCTCAGGCTGCCTCAGCGCTGGCCACGCTGCCCGCGATCATCACGGCCGCTGGTGCGGGTATTGCCGCCCTCGCAGTCGGTGGCAGCGGCATCATCGGCACGTTCAAGGCCGCCAAGGACGCCGGGGAATCGGCCGCCGACGTCGCCGAGCAGCAGGAAGACGCCGCCGAACGGGTCGCTGACGCCTACGACTCGATGAACGACGCCCGCGAGAACGCCGACCGGACCTCCGTGTCGGGCGCTCGTCAGATCGCCTCGGCCGAGAAGTCGGTGCAGTCCGCGCTCGAACGCACCAAGACCGCACAGGAGAACCTGAACAAGGCGCGCGAGAACGCCGCGGACAAGATCCGCGACCTCAACGACGCACTCAAGGACAACTCCCTCGACGAGCGCTCCGCGGCACTGGCAGCGATCAAGGCCGGCCAGAACGTCATCAAGACCGCTGCCGACCCGAACGCCAGCTGGATCGACATCGCTCAGGCGCAGATTGACGCCGAGCAGGCGCAGTTCGACCTCGAAGAAACGCAGAAGAACAACCAAAAGGAAGTCACCGCCGCCGCCAAGGCCAACGAGGCCGGCATCGAAGGCGACGAAGACGTCATCGCCGCGCGCAAGGCGCTCACCGACGCCAATGAGTCGCTGGCCGAGTCGCAGCAGCGGCTCACCGAGGTCGCCGAATCCGTCGCACAGGCCAACGCTGATGCGAACAAGCGCGCCGAACGCGCCGCCCGTGACTACCAGAACGCCCTCGAGGACCAGAAGGAACTGCTCGAAAAGCTCGGCACCTCGGGCCTGGGAGAGCAGTACGAGAAGCTCTACAAAAAGCTGTCCCCGAACGCGCAGGGCCTCGTCGACGACATTCGCGCGCTCGGCCCAGAGTGGACCAAGCTGCGCAAGACCTCGCAGGACGCGCTGACCAACGGCCTGGGCAAGGCCATCACCGACCTCGCGCGCAAGGACCTTCCGGTGCTGAGCGCCGGTCTCGCGGCGATCAACACCGAGATCAACAGCGGTATCAAGAACTCGCTGAAGGTGTTCAGCGAGCCGAAGTCGGTCAACGACTTCAACACCTTCCTGTCCAACACCGCTGGCATGTTCCGCGGCCTCGGCAACGCCGCCACCCCGCTGACCCGGATCTTCGTCGACCTCACCACCGCCGGTTCCGCGACCCTGCCCAGCCTCGGCAACGCGATCAACGACGCCGCCAACCGGTGGGCGAACAAGATCGACCTGAAACGCCAGACCGGCGAGCTGAATCTGTCGATCAACAACGGCATCGCCAAGATGCAGGAACTGGGCACGATCGTCGGCAACACCTTCGGCGGTGTCCGCGGATTCTTCCAGGCCCTGCGCGGCGAGGGCGACTCGATGACCGCGCGGATGGTCGAGTCGACGGCCCGGTTCGAGCAGTGGACCAAGTCAGCCGAAGGCGCTGACCGGATCCGCCAGGTGTTCGGCCAGATCAAGGAAACCATCGGCGACATCCAGCGCCTGGTCGGCGGCGTCGCGGGCATCTTCACCGGCCTGTTCGGCGACGCCGTGCAGACCATGGGTGGCCAGACACTGAAGGTGCTGGCCGACGTGGCGAACGCCCTGGCCACGATCGTCAACTTCTTCATGGAGATGCCCGTCCTGGGCGCAGCCCTCAACGGGCTAATGACAGTCCTGGTCGGGTTCTTCGCCCTACGCGCCCTGACCGGCATCTTCAAGAACCTCGGTCAGACCATCCGCGGTTTCGGCCAGTCCGCCGCTGACGCATCAGCGCAGGCCAAGGGACTCGCCGACACCGACACCGACAGTAAGCGCAAGGGCAAAAAGGACGGCGACGCCGACGGCGACGGCAAACGCAACTCCGCCCTCGACATCGCCACCGACCCCGACGCCCAATCGGCCGGCGACGACGACAAGAAGAAAAAGTCCGGCACCGACACCAATCTGGGCGACGGCACCCAGAACCAGAGCCAGGCCGCGCAGCGGGAGCGCCGCCGCGCCGCGCGTGAGCGCTCGGGTCCGCTGCCGGACCGGCCGGGCACCGACCTGCCGGGTGACAGCGACCCGAAGGATCAGAGCCAGGCCGCGCAGCGCGAACGACGCCGCGCAGCGCGTGAGCGCACCGACTCTCTTCCGGATCGCCCCACCGCCGACAGTGGCACTCCGGCTGCGACGAGCACGGCCCAAGCGGATATCGACGCCACTCGCAATAAGGCCAACGCTGCGACCGCTGCGCTGAACGCGCAGGCTGCCGCTGGCCAGAAGGCTGTCGGCGACCAGGCCAAGGCTGCCCGCGACGCCACCACCGCGCACGGTGAGGCCGCGGGCAAGGCGATGCGGGGACAGGTCGCAGCGACCGGCAACGCCACCCGCGAGCAGTCCGAAGCCACCAACAAGTCCGGCCGGGAACAGGCCGACGCCGCAGGCAAGAGCGCGCGCAGCATGCGCCGCACTATGGCCAGCGAAGGCGGTGCCGCCGCACGCGATACCGCCGCCGCCGCAGCGAGCGCCGCGACCAGCATCAAGACCGGCCTGGCCGGAATCCTCAGCGACTTCAAGCGCGTCTGGGGCGAAGCCAAAACCAACGCCACCACCCAGCTCGATGCCACCGACCGCGAGTTCAGCCGCTTCGAGCGGAACGTGCGCACCCGTACGGGCGCGGCCGGCGAGACCGCTGGGCGGATGTTCTCGGCGCTGCCCGAACGCGCCGACAGCGCGTTCCGGTCTGTCGGTCGCGGCCTGTCCGGAATCATGGACACCCTCGGCGGTCCCTGGACGCTCGCGTTCACCGGTGCCGCAGCGGCGTTCAGCTTCATCTCCGGCCAGATGGACGCGGTCCGCGAGCAGAACGACCAGCTCAAGGAATCGCTCAAGGAGCACGCCGACTACGCCAAGACCTACGCGACGGAGATCTCGGAAGCGCTCAATCAGAGCGACGGCCTGATCGACGACAACGTCCGCGGTGTCCAGCTCGGCCTTGTCGCCGCTGAGCGCAAGAACATCAAGGCCCGCATCGACGGCCACATGTCCGACAACGAGCGGTTCTGGGCCGATCTGACCCCGTCCTACTGGGTCGAGGACCGCGACGAGTACAACGCGCGGCAACGCGGTTATGACGAGCAGAACCGCGACGCGTACAAGAACATGGGGATCGCCGGTGTCCTCGACGACTACACCGACGTCCAGATCAACAACGCGATCCTCGGCAGCGGCGCGGAGTTCAACGAGTTCCTCAGCAACCTCAAGCACATCGGCGACTCGGACGAAGCGGTCCAGAACACCAAAGACAAACTGACCCAGCTTCGCCAGGAGTTCCTCAATAGCCAGAACGCCGCGAGCCGACTCAAGTCCGTCATCGACACGCTGCGCGACGGCAATCTCGAAGCGGCCGACGCTGTCTCGAAACTGGCTGGCGAGCTGTCCAAGCAGCAATCCAACGCCAATGTCTTCCAGAACAGCCGTGCCAGCGCGTACGAAGCGCTGCGAAACCTCCAGGGCTTCACCGAAACCGAAGGCGGCGGCCAGTCCTACGTGTCTGGTCCCGAGGTCAACGACGTCACCGCGAACGGTGCGCAGCTTCTCCAGCTGATCGACGCCCAGCAGACCGCCACCAACACGTTCCTGTCCGGCGAATTCAACAGAGCCCTCAACGCCGACCCGACCCGGAACGTCGATACGGCAATCGCGTCAACAGAGAAGGCGCTCGAGAGCTACCTGGACGGGGTCCAGGCCGCCATCGCGGCAAAGACCGGACTGACCGTCGGCTCCGACGAACTGAACGCCCTGCTAGCCCGGTACCGGCTGGACGACACCACCGTTCGCGCCCAGCTGACCGCCACAGGAAACCAGGCCAGGGGCGCGAATGTCGCACCGGCGGGCCTGCCGGCAGTGACCGATCCGACTGTCGGCGCTCCAGCCCCAGCGAACGGTCAACCTGCCGCACCCGCGAACGGTGAGCAGCAGGGGCAGGTCAACCCCGCCAACGGCCAGCAGGTGGTCCCGCCGGCGCAAGCCCAGCCCCAACCGATCGACTACTCGGGCACGACCAAGGCGTACAACGACCTGGTCGACGTGGTCAACAAGCTCAAGACCGCGTTCGCTGACACTGCGACCGAGACCGGCAAGGTCGTCAAGGGCCTCGACGACACCAAGGGCGCCACCGAGAAGGCCAAGCCGAAGGTCGACGAGCTGACTACCGCAGTCGGCGCGCTGCAAACCAAGTTCACCGAGCACCTCGGCGAGGCAGGTGCGCTCAAGGCGTGGCAGTCGCTGGTCACCGGTGTCGACGGCCACGTGAAGACCCTGACCGAGACGATCCTGCCGAGCCTGACCAAGGCCGTCGGCGACATGGAGGCCAAGTTCTCCGGCGCGCCGGGCAACATCACCACCTCGTTCAGCGGTGTGAAGCGCGCCGTGGCCGATCCGCTGAGCTGGATCATCACCACCGCGTTCGCGGCCCTGAAGACGGCCTGGAACTCGGTGCGCACCGTGCTGCCGACCCTGCCGCAGTGGGACGCCGAACTGACCGGCATCACCGGCTACTGGACCGGCGGCATCATCCCCGGCTACACCCCGGGCCGCGATAACCGCATCATCGCCGTCGGCGGTGGCGAGGCGATCATGCGCCCGGAGTTCACCCGCGCGGTGGGCTCGGACTGGGTGCACGGCATGAACGCTGCCGCGATGTCGGGCGGCATCCCCGGGGTCCAGTCGCAGCTGGCCAGCGCCGGTATGGGCGGGCAGTGGGGTGGCGCGTTCGCGACCGGCGGCATCGTCGACCAGATGTCGGCGCTGGTCAAAACCCGGTTCCCGATGATGACCATGACCTCGGGCATCCGCAACGAGCCTGGCAGCTACCACCACACCGGTCAGGCCGCGGACTTCTCCAACGGTGACGACCGCGGCACGCCAGAAATGAAGCAGCTCGCGGCATGGATCGCGGCCAACTTCCGCTCCAAGACAGCCGAGCTGATCCATAGCCCGTTCAACCACAACATCAAAGACGGGCAGTACGTCAAGCCGGGCGAGGTCTACGACACCGGCACTTTGAACCAACACAAAAACCACGTTCACTGGGCACTGTCTCAGACACTCGACGGGGACATTCTCGGCAAGGCGCTCGGCTCGTTGATCCCCGACGGAATGTGGGACAGCCTGGCTTCGGCGTCGAGCGAGATCCAGAAGCAGCTGCTCAAGCCGATGGAGGATCTGGCCAGCCAGATGCCCAACTGGGGCGGGTCGCTGATCGCGCAGATCCCCGGCAAGGCCCTGTCGACGGTGATGGACGCGGTCAAGTCCGTCGTCGGCACCGCGCAGGAAGACGTCAGCGGCCAAACCGCGTGGGACATCTCCGCAGGTGTGGCGCAGTGGCGCTCCAAGGCGATTGCCGCCCTCGAGCGCGAAGGCTTCGGCGCGACCGAACGCAACATCCAGCTGATGCTCGCGCAGATCCAGTCCGAATCCGGCGGCGACCCCAACGTCAAGCAGAAGGTCCAGGACGTCAACTCCGGCTGGAACGACGCCATGGGCCTGCTCCAGGTCACCCCTGGCACGTTCCGTCAGTTCCGCAACCCGGATCTGCCCGACCAGATCACCAACCCGGACGCGAACATGTCGGCCGCGCTGCGCTACTACCGCAGCCGCTACGGCGACGACCTCGCCGACCAGTGGGGCCAGGGCCACGGCTACGACTCCGGCGGCTGGCTGCCGCACCTGGGCTGGGGCTGGAACCTCTCAGGCAAGCCTGAACCTGTTTTCACGAACGACCAGTGGCAGACCATGATCGCCCAGCTCAACGTGCTGGCCGGTTCGGTGCCCGGCCTCGACGGCTATAGCACCCCCACCGGGCCGGCCTCCTTCGTGGAGATGCTGACCAAGGTGGTCGCCGCGGCGTCGAAGGCGCTCAAGAAGACCGCCAACCTCGCCACCAAGGACCAGGCCAAGCCCAAGCAGGACGACCCGAGCCAGTCCAAGGACACCAGCGGCGCGGTCGCTCCCAACAACGGCGGCAGCGGTGCCACCGGCAAGGCGAACGACACCGACACCGATACCGACACGAATGCAGGTACTGGTGACCCCGCCACGGTCAACACCGACCAGGGCCTGGTCACCGGCGAGCTGGAGAACGGCGAAACGCCGACCGGGGACAACAACGGCGATATCCAGCCGACCAACCCGGATCCGGACGCCGGCGCGCCCACGCTCAATGCCGACGGCACCCCGGTCGACGAGACCGGCACCACCGAGAACCCGGCCACTGAAACCCCAGCCGAGACGGCTCCGGCGAAGACCGCGGACCAGCTGGCGGCCGAGGCGTACCAGAAGGCGGCCGAGACCACCCGCGACCCGGCGCACTACCAGGCGATCTGGAGCAAGGCAGGTGCCTCGGCGACCAAGTCGGTGTGGGACCAGTTCACCTCCGATCTGGGCATCACCGGCTCCGGGTTCCTCTCGCAGGCGTACTCCGCGGCCAACGACTCCGACAACCAGCTCAACCAGGTCATCAACTACGAGCTGGGCAACCGGGTGCCCGGCTACAAGGAGTTCCGTCAGGGCCTGGCCAATCCGGGCGCGGCGATCACCAGCGCCGCGCAGCAGGCGGCCACGAACGCCCAGACCGCGGTGCAGGGCGCTCAGAAGGTGGTCGAGGAGCACATCCACTACCACGTCTCCAACATCGACGAGGCGATCCGCAAGAACGCGATCCGGCAGCAGCAGAACGCCGCCGCGTACATGAGCCGCTGAATCAACAACGGCCACAACTGAATACACACAACTGAATAGGCGGGACACCGCGTGGAAGACAATCGCACGCTGGTCGAACTGGAGGGCGTGAACGGCAGCTGGTTCACGCTCTCCGGCCCCGGCATGGGCGAGCAAGGCGTGATCCTGGGCACCGACCTCGAAGGCATCTTCGACGCCCCGGTCAAGACCATCTGGACCGAGCACGCCCATCAGATCGGCGGCACCTATGCCGGAACTCGATACCTCAAGCGCGACATCGTGTTCGGCGTCTGGATCGACGACATCGACTCCGGCTCTTGGCAATTCAACGACTCCGAATGGCGCAAGGCGTGGGCCTACGACCAGGACTGCAAGCTGTGGATCACCACCCCTGATTCCGGCCGCCGGTACCTGAAAGTCCGCCTGCTGGAGCAGCCCAGCTTCAAGCCGGAGAAGGACCCGAACCTCATCAAGTCCGCCCGGGTCATCATGACCGTCTGCGCGGGCGACCCGTGGTGGTACGACGAAGAGGGCTACACCGACACCTGGGTCCTGGAATCGGGCACCTCCGGATCCGGCACCGTCACCATCGACAACCCCACCGATCAGCCCGTCTGGGCCGAATGGGTCCTCCAAGGCGCGGCCCGCTGGACCATCCCCGACTTCTCCTTCGGCGACAACAGCTTCGGGCGCGCGGAAGCCGACAAGGAACGTCGGATCAAGATGCCCGCGCAGAAGCCGGGCCAGACGTTCCTGATCACCACCGACCCGCACGAAGACATGCTGCGCGACCCCGCCGGCACGCAGGTGTGGTCGCTGATGAACGGCGTCACCTTCAACTATCCGATTCCCCCGTACACCAAGGCAATTCAGCTGCCGGTGTCGGTGGAAGGGGCGGCGCCGGGCGTCGGTGTGCAGGTGCGGATCAAACGCAACTGGTCACGGCCTTGGGGGCTGGAATGACCACGCGCACAATCGACTTCGGCCTCGAGTACTCCACGCTGCTCGCCAATCGCGAGGACGAAAAGCGCCGCCGTCTGACCCCGCCGCTGGTGCGTCTGTGGGACGGTGACTACAACCTGCGCGGCCGGGTCACGCGGATCATCTCCGCCGACATCACCGAGGTCAACAACGACACCGGCATGGCCCACCTGGAACTACCCCTCGATTACTGGATCAGCGAATGGGTAGTGAACGTCGACGGCCGCGACACCTCCAACATCCACCTCACCGTGGACAAGGACGGAGTCCGCTGGTCAGGCCGCATGGAGTCGTTCACGGTCCGCAAGAACGACGACGGCACCGGCGTGCTCGCGATGGCGTTCCGCCACGACTACGAAGAACTCAAGCACATCGTCTGCTACCCAAACCCTTGGCTCCCACCGGAATTCCAGTTCCCCAGGGTGTTTTTCCTGTTCGGCCCGTCGCGCTGGGCGCTGAAGCTGATGTTGCTGCTCAACCTGATTCGCCTTCAGGGACGCCTGTGGACGTTCCTTCCGGACGATCCGCTCGACCCCCTCACGTGGGGCACGCTGGACCATTCGAAGTGGACGATCGTCGTCAAGCCCGACCCCATCGGCATCGACACTTCCATGCCGGCACTGGTGATTTCGCGCATGAAGACCGTGCACGACGCCAGCAAGAAGATCGTCGCCGACGGTCAGCTCACCTGGACGTTCCGTCGCTTCCTCAACGGTGACCCGCCGCCCTGGCCGGGAGCCAACCTCCGCCATGGGGCGCTTGTCGTGGACCTGGTCGACAAGAGCGCCGCGTACCGGTCCACCTCGTTCTTCGGTGACCTGTTCGGCGGGCTGATCCACGGCATGCTCGGCATCGACGAAAAGGGTTTGGACAAGGGCATCGACATCGTCGCTGACCCGAATATCCCTGCGGAGTACCACGATCCGGAATGGCGAGGCACTCTCGCCCAGGCCCCGTGGGTGATCTACCGCGACGGCCCGCGCACCGGAATCCAAACCTCGGAGTTCACGCTGCGGCCGGCCACCGACGTCGGCATCATCGCTGGCGGCCACAGCGCCCCGGGCGTGAACGAAATTATCGGCGCGGCGATCCAGACCGTGGGTGACCTGATTGCTGCTGCGGTCGTAATCCCGCCCGTTGGCGGTGCCGTTGACCGGCTGCTAGCCCCCCTTTACACCGATGTGGTGCTTGCCTTCGGCAAGTGGCGATTCCAAAGTCGCGCAAGGAAATTGGGCTACCACTTCTACCATGAAAAGTTTCAGGAAGGAGCGGACCGCGCCTACAGTCTGGGCTGGTTGCTGGCAATGCGCGCAGGCCAGTGGGGCACCCGCGAAACCACCTCTCACGAAGTCGTCGTCGCCGACGGCGCACCGTTCCACGTTGGCGCGCAAGGCTTTGGCCACTTCTATTTGGGCGACCGCATCGGCTCGACGGTGCGCGGCATGCCCGTCGGTAGAGTGTTCGTCGACCGGGTCACCCAGATCAACCTGGCCTGGGACCGGGAACGCGCGCCGGGCTGGAAGATCACCGTCGGTCAGCGCGAGATCAAGGACCCCGCCGTCAAGGCGTGGGAGCAGCTGCGCGAAATCATCTCCCTCATCCAGGATCTCGGCGTCCTGTAGGCGAAAACTGAATAAAGGAACCAACTTTCGTGATCCCCACATTCGAGACCACCAACTACGACGATCCCGAACAGCACTTCGCCGCGGCACTGGTCAACGTCCCCGGCCTCGGCCCCGGCGGCGTCGGCATCCCCCCAGCCTGGGCGAAGATCATCTCCAGACACCTGGTCGAGATCGGCTACGCCTGGGGGCCATGGCTGGCGCACAAGGCCGACGCGAACGGCAAGATCGACGTCAACGACTTGCCCAAGCAGACCAAGAAGCTGCTGCGCCCGGTCCGCGGCCCCATCAGTGTCTGGAACGGCGCAACGCAATGGGTGCCGATGGACACTCCCGAACCGCCCGCGATCGTGCTGCCCGACCCTGAGGCCATGACCATCGAGGAGCGCGCGGCCCTGCTCGCCGCATTCGATGCGGGCGGCTACCTGCCCGCACCGGAGCCCGAAGGTAACTTCGCCGAGGAGCTGTAGGGCAGCAGCAAACATCTACCGCCCCCCAACAGGGCGGGCGACAATCAGGACTGCCGGGTGGGGGACCGGCTTCCTGATTCGTCCTGCGCTGCCGTCGTGCGCGCGAGGTTCGCCGCCCGCTGGGAGTTCTCGTTGTCTCGTTTCATGCCCCTCAAGCAGGGCACCTATCAGATCGCGTCCGGATTTGGACCCAGGTGGGGCACAAACCATCTGGGCCTGGATTTCGCCGCTGATGACGGCACCCCGATCTACGCCGCCCAGGCCGGCACCATCGCCCATATCGGTGCCGCGCAGGGCTTCGGGCAGTGGATAGTCATCGACCACCCCAGCGAGGCCGGCGGCGGCACCACCGTCTACGGCCACATGTGGGACGCGAGCGCGACGGGCCTTCGCCGCGGTGACAGCGTGCAGGCCGGGCAGCTGATCGCCTACGTCGGCAGCAACGGTCAATCCACTGGCCCTCACCTGCATTTCGAGGTGCACCCCACCGTGTGGGCGGCCGGATCCCAGATCGACCCGCAGCCCTGGCTCGCTGGTGCTCGCGACCCGGGCGCGACCAGTCCGACACCACCCCCGGGAGATCCCGTGCAGACCCATTTCGGTATCGACATCGCCTCGTATCAGGCCGGCATCGACATGTCCCGCGTCGCCGCCGAGGGATTCGCCTACGTGATCGCCAAGGCCACCGAGGGCAGCGACTACATCAACCCGCACTACCGGGCGCAGCGTGACGGCGCACGCGCCAACGGCCTGTTGTTCGGCGCGTATCACTATGTCCGCGAAGGTGTCTCGGCGGCTGCGCAGGTCGACAACTACGCCGCAGCCGAGCCCGACAAGAGCATTCCGGTGATGCTCGATGTCGAGATCGGCTCCGGCGGAATCGGATTGACCCGCGCGCTGGTCGCCGAGTTCACCGGACGTGGCTACCGGGTGAACCTGGTGTATCTGCCGAAGTGGTTCTGGCACGGGCACATCGGCCGCGCGGATCTGTCCGGTCTGCCTCCGCTGATGTCCTCGCACTACGTCAACGGCTCCGACTACGCCTCGGCGCTCTACCCCGGCGACAACCATCCGGGCTGGGAAGGCTACGGCGGCGACCACGTCGCGGTCTACCAGTTCTCCGACCAGGGCCGCGTCGCTGGCCTTGCGCTCGATGTCAATGCCTTCCGCGGCACCCGCGCGGAACTCGAAGCCCTTTTCAGTACCCAGGAGGATGACTTGCCTTATTCCCCAGAAGCTCTCAAGGCTCTGATCTTCGAATGCCTCGAAACCTATGTCGGCCCGATCGGGTCCGACGTCAAGGACGTGCGCGAGCAGCTGTGCGGTGCCGGTGCGCGTGATGCGGGCCAGTATCTCGGGTGGCCGCAGCTGGGCGGCAAGACCGTCGTCGACAAGCTCGCCGAACTGTCAGCCCCTGCGTGCGCGAAGACGTGCGCGGTCGCCGAATGCCCGAACAGGGTGCCCGCCAGCTGAAACCTGCTGGCTGGCAACACAACTGAATAAGGAAACTGAATATGGCTGATGTATTTACCCAGGACGGTCTGATCGACGCCGGCAAGCGTGCGGTGAAGACCTTCGCCCAGTCCCTGGCGGGCAGCCTGGTGGTCTTCACCGGCGTCCTGGATGCCGACTGGACCGCCAGTGTCAGCGCCGCCGGTCTGGCCGCGCTGATCTCCCTGCTGACCAACGTGGCTGGTGACCAGCTGACGGGCAAGGCCGGGTAACCCGATGTCAGTAGACGGTCACCCCTGGGTGGTCTGGGCATCGGTAGCCGTCGCGGTCATCACGATCGCGGCGGCGGCCGTGCCGAAAGTGCGCGAAATCCTGTACCCGGTCTTCGAATTCGTGACCGGGCGGCGGGTGCGGCGAATCGAACGCCAGGCCCGCATGGAGGCCGCCGCCGCCATCCTCAACGATCAACGCGTCGAGCTGCTCTCAATCCAGCTCGCCGGTGTCGCCGCACAACTCGACAGCGTGCTGGCCCAGGCCCGCGAAGACGCCGCCCGCTATCAGCTTCAGATCGCTGAGCTGCGCACCGAGTTGGCCGACACCAAAGCCGAACTCACCGCCAGCCGCGTCGAAATCGCCGAGCTGCGAGCGGCATTGGCCGAGTACGCCGAGAAGCGGGTGCAGCCGTGACATTTCCCGTAGGCAATGTCCCCGGCACCGCGCTGCGGTTCGGCACCGACTACAACGTCAACTTGAACGAGGACGCCGCCACCGCGTTCATGACCGGCGGCGTGAAGAAGTCCTGGGCTGATGCCCGCGGCATGATGAAGGACAAGGTCGAAGACCCGCTCTCGGATAAGCCATCGCTGCAACAGGTCCCCATGGGATCACCGCTGTGGCAGTCGATGGGCAAGGGCGAGGACACCACCTTCCCACGCTCGCTGCTGACCTTCGGCGCTGCGGGGGCGACGTCCAGCGCCGGCAGCGGCGACAAGTCGCACAGCCATCCGTTGCGCACGGTGCCCGATTACCAGCCCGCCGGGCATGGATCGAGCTTCCTCGAGATGGGTTTCATTCAGGCACAGCGTGACCGGACCTACACCGAGGTCGGGTTCATCACCGGCGACAGTATCACCGCGTTCGGCATCAACGCCTTCTACATCGGTGTGTTCGGTGTCGACCCCGCCAACGGCAACGTCAGCCTGCTCAACCCGATCTCCGCGGCCATCGACATGCGCGGCAGCTTCGGTGCCACCAACACCGAGTACCGCTTCAATATCGGCACTTCGATCAAGGCCAAGCAGGGCGATGTGTTCGGCGTCGGGCTGATCCAGGTGACCTCGGTGGGGCAGACGTGCAGCTCGTTCCTGTGCATCACCCAGAACAACATCAAACCCGCAGCCGGACAGCCCTATCCGCGTTCGGGCTACTGCTGGTCGGGCGGCTACACCTCGATGCCGACCTTCATCGAGGAGAAGTACCTCGCCTGGCAGGACTCGAACAAGGTTCCCTTCTACGTATTGCGATAGGTCATGAGCGACAAACTCAAGCACGCCAAGGATTTCTTCTTCGCTGTCGCGCTCGATGGATTCGGCAGCCGCAAGTTCATCGGTTTCCACGACTTGGAACCGGCGCGCAAGTACATCCACGACTACGCCGTCCCTGGGCTGTTCGCTGCGATCAAGCAGGACGACCCCGACTACGACCCCGTCGGGCCGCCAACCGAGGCCACGACCAACGAGGCCGTCATCGCCTATGCCCGCCACATCGAGCGGGACATGGAAGCCCTCGCACGCATCGACAAGACCGGCGACCTGTACCTGATGATGTGCACCCCCGGTCACGCTGGCTGCTTCCTGGGCGACCTCAAAGACGCGCTCACCGCTGATGACCCCGACTGGGAGACACGATGAGCGAAAAGTGGGAAATCGGGCTCGGCGCACCGAAGCTCGTCGTCCACATCAAGAAGCACTCCGGCCTGGTGTGGCAATTCCGTTGGGCCGCAGGCAACTACCCGCCCGGCAGCGAGCTGTACCTGCTCGTCGGCGCCGGGCCTGCCCCCACGCGATGGCCGTTCACGATCCAAGAGGATCTGGCGACCCTGACTGTGAAACAGCCTGTCGCAGTGGCTATCCCGGACCGGACTCCGGTCTATCTGATGTTCAAGGCCAACCCCGCCGCCGAGCCCGACTGCCTGGCGGCCGGCGCGGTCAAGGCGTGGAAGTGAAACCCTCATGACTGATGTGATCATCGGCGTACCCCCGAACACCCCGACCCTGGGGCCGGCCGCGAGCCTGCCCAGTGGCGGAGTGCTCGTGCCGGTGGCAGGCCGCGACGGTCATGGCATCGACCTGACCGGAGTCAAGAACTCCTACGCCGAGCTGCCCGCAGGGCTGGGGCCTGACGACAACGGCGTCTGCTACCTGCTGCTCGAAGACAACCTCGTCTACTTCTGGAACGGTGCCGCGTGGCCAGCCAAGGGCAAAGGCGCACCGATCAAAGGCGACATAGGCGACCCGGGCCGCGGCATCGAGGGAATCGTCACCACCCCAACAGGTCTGCGTTTCGCCATGACCGTCGGACCGTCCCCGGTCGACGTCGACGTGCCCGCACTGACCAGCGCCACGGCCGCCGCCGCAACCGCCACCACCAAAGCCGATGAAGCCCTGCTCAACGCGGCCACAGCCGCCAACGCTGCCGGCGCGGCCGACACCGCGGCCGGTGCTGCCGCCAACTCCGCCACCTCGGCCAGCGGAGCATCCGCTGCCGCTATCACTGCCCGCGACCAGGCTGTCGCCGCCAAAAACGACGCCGCCGCTGCCGCCGGGCGCGCTGGCGACTCCGCCACTGCCGCAGCAGGATCGGCCACCGCCGCCGACAGCTCTCGAACGGCCGCGCGAACCTCTGCCGAGGACGCCACCGCCTCGGCAAACTCGGCCACCATCGCGCGCGCCGACGCCCAGTCCGCGCGCAACACCGCCACCGCAGCCGCGACGGCCGCCGACACTGCACGCACCAAGGCCGCCGAGCACGAAGCCACCGCGAAGTACTGGGCCGAACACGCCTCCGAAACCGTCGGATCCGGAATCCCCAACGCCGACAAGACAATCAAGGGTGGCATCATGCTGCCCGGCGCCAACCCGGGCGAGTTGGGCGGCACGTTCGAACACCCCGTGGTGGCGGGCTGGAGCACCAAGGCCGACGTCGCCGCTCTCGAGGCCAAGTACTCCAAGCCCGGCTCCGGCATCCCGAAAGCCGACCTCGACACCGCGGTGCAAACCAACCTCGACCGGGCCGCCACCGCCTACCAGAAGGCCGGCGCGGGCATACCGCGTACCGATCTAGATTCGGCGGTGCAGTCGTCGCTGGCCCGCGCGGACTCCGCAGTGCAGGTCGACGGAACCGGCAAGCTCCCCGAGGCCCTCATCCCTTCCGTGGCCATGACCGACTTCCTCGGCGCGGTCGCCACCCAGGCAGCGATGCTGGCGCTGTCCGGGCAACGCGGTGACTGGTGCACCCGCACAGATAAAGGCACCGACTGGCAGCTGATCGCCGAACCAGCCAACCAGCTCTCCAGCTGGCGCGAACGCACCTACCCGGCCTCGCCGGTCTCCAGCGTCAACGGCCGCACCGGCGCGGTGACCACCAGCTCCACCGACGTCACCGACGCCACGAGCATCGGGCGCGCGGTCATGACCGCTGCCACGGCCGCCGCCGCCCGCTCCACACTCGGCGCGGGAACCTCCAGCCTTGCTCTGGGCACCACCTCGGGCACCGCTGCTGCGGGCGACGACGCACGTCTGTCCGACCAGCGTGTCCCGACCGACGGCAGCGTCACCAACACCAAGATCGCCGCCAACGCCGCCATCGCCTTGTCCAAGCTCGCCGTGGGAAACGTTGCCGGACAAGACAATGCGGGGCCGCGCTCACTCACACTGTGGGTCGGCACCGAGGCCCAGTTCAACGCCATCGCCACCAAAGACAGCAACACCATCTACCTGCGGACGGCGTAAATGGCCGGAATGAGCAGCGCCGCAATCGCATTGGTGCGCGCATCCATCGGCAACACCGCAGTCCAGAAGGTCAGCCGAGGAGCCGACATCATCTGGTCGGCCTTCACCGCCATGGGCATGAACAAGAACGGCACCTTCGCGATGGAGTCGAGCACGACCGCCCTGATTGGCGGCTGGGCCGTGCGCACGCCGGGTTCGGTCATCGCCAACCAAGCACTGGTCTGCGACGGGGCTGCGGCAGTCACAATCCAGTGGAAGATCACGCTCACATCTATGTGGCCGGGCGCAGGCGCAGTCACCTTCCGCGTCCTCAAGAATGGGAACTCGATCGGCACCGGCAGCATCCCGTTCAACTCCAGCACCGGCACCTTCAACCCGATCTCGACGACCGTAGCCCCAGGCGACACCCTCGCGATTCAATACGTCACCCCCTTCGGCTACAGCGCCACCGTCGCCGCAGGCGCTACCAGCACCTATCTGTATTTCGAGCAGGCTGGCGGCGTCACCCGCAGCAAGACCTAGCGCTCTCGTTGCCGGGGAGGGCAACACGCCATGACCATAAGCCTCAGCAGCATTGCGATCCCCAAGGCATCCTTCGGGGTTACAGAGCTTCACAAGATCAGCATCGGATCCACCCAGGTCTGGGCCTCGGACGCCTTCACCCCCGTCCGTGCCAATATCGCCACCGGGCACATCAGCACCTACGAATGGAAGCGCGTCATCGGCCTGACCGCCGACACCGCCTCTTACCCGGGCTCGACGGTCACCTCCGACCAACTAGTTGTTCCGGCTGCCGGTACAGGCGTGACCATCACGGCGTCCATTCGATGGGAGAACAGCAAGGTGGCTTCCTATCCGGTCAGCATGCGTCTGAAGGTTGACGGTGTGATCGTCAAAGGAGAAACCCAGTTCGATATCGGTGCCAAGGCATCCAAGGTCTGCATCGTCGAGGCGACCAACCAGACCGTGCGCGTCGGAAGTCTTGTCACAGTCGAATCCACAAACGACTTCGTCACTGGCCCGGTGATCGTGGCTGATGTGGCCAGCAATTTCCTACGAGTCACGAAGCTCTAACCGTTCTGCAAACGTTCCATGCAAGCACTCAGTCACACGCATCGGCTGGGTGCTTGTTTGCATTGCAGCACCTAGATACGTCTTCAGGGTGTAAAGCCATCCGTTCCAAGCGTTCCATGGGATATAGAGTTCCCGCCGTGAGTTTGTTCGTGCAGCCCCATGTAGCCCTGATCGCCACCACCAGCCTGTGGCTCCCGGACACCCCGGACTACAGCCTCGGCGAGGACTCCCTCGACGACGGCGAAGAGCTGGCCGTGTTCGCCGGGCGCAACTGCTACCAGTCCTGGGAACGTCCGAACCCCGAGACCGCCACCACCCGCGGCTACCTGAAAAACATTCTGCGGCAGAAGCATTGGAGCGTTCTCGAGCACGCCAACGCCAGCTTCTACATCACCGGCGTCTCCCGGTCGCTGACCCACGAACTGATCCGTCACCGCCACATCCCGCGCTCGGAGCTGTCGCAGCGCTACGTCGACGCCGACGAAATCAACTTCGTCATCCCGCCGCTGTACGAGAACGACCCCGAAGCGATCCACGACCTCGAACAGAGCGCCTCCGCCGCGCTGTCGAAGTACCACAAATGGGTCCAGACCTACCGGGGCCGCGGAGCCAGCCACAAGGAAGCCCGCGAAGCCGCCCGAGCGCACCTGCCCGGCAACGCCGAAACCCGCATCGTCGTCACCGGCAACTACAGGGCGTGGATGGACTTTCTTATCCAGCGCGACGCCGACGGGGTCGACAAGGAAATGCGCCGCATTGCCGCATGGATCGGCCGCGAGCTACGCGACCAGGCCCCCAACGTCTTCGGGCCATCCGCCCGCGAAATCTGGCAGCCCAGCACCCCTGCCCAGGCCGCCTGACCACTTCACCGGAAGCGAATCCAATGAGCACCCCCACCATCGCCGAACTCGAAACCGTCATCGCCTGGCTGGAAAAGCACGCCGAGAACGATCGCACCGGCGTGCTGAAAGAGCACCTCACCACCGCCAAGGCCGACCTGTCCCATGTCCGCGCGGGCGAAGAACGCGACTTCACATTCGCCAGGGCTTACTACGAGACCGTCTCCAACAGACTGCTTCCGTGGGAGACAGAAGCCCGTCGACCGTGGGAAACCCTCCCGGTGGCTGACCGTCGCTACCAGCTCTCCCGGGCCAAGCCGCTGCTGGACGCACTCGAAAAGGCCGGCTGGACCAAGCCGAAGCCGAAGGCCCGCACCTGGGACGACCTCGCCGACGTGCCGGCCGACGTGGTCGTTGTCGATCGTGAAGGCGACAAGTGGGAAAACCGCGGCGGCAAATGGGGTCTGGGCACCGGCGGAAACTGGGGCCTGTCGCACCTGGTCGATTCCTACAACTACGGCCCCTTCCGCGAATACCTCGGCTGATGCTCGACTCCCAGAAGTCCAGCGGGCCATGGGAAGTCGAAGAGGACGTCACCTTCGGTGAGATCGCCGTACGACGCCGCCGAGGTTCGGGGCCGCCGGTAACCAACGGCCCCACAGCGGGTGTTTTCGAGGCCGAGTACGCCCACATCCGCTCATTCGGAGTGACCGACACCGAGCGCCTCAGCGCCTACTTCGGGCTCAAGGTCACCACCTTCGAACAGCGCATTCACCGCGCTGCTGCATGAAATCCACACCGAACCAAACGAACTGGAGCAGAACCATGGGCACCTTCCCCTCGCCGTACACCTACGAGACCAAGTCCACCGCTCTGGAACTGCTCGAACAGGCACGCCAAGCAGGCATGAAGCAGTCCGACGCCTGCGTCATCGTCGCCGAGGAATTCGAGAACGGCCCCGCCGTATCGACCCTGCACGCCTGGGCGCGCGAGGCCGGCATCTTCAAGTCCCACCGCGGCAAGCGCAAGGGCTCGGCCACCTCGAACACCAAGGTTCGCACCGCGGCACCCGCCCCCGCCCCCGTATCGGAGCCGGTCGCTGCCGAGCCGGTCGCCGCCGACGCCGAGGTCATCGCCCTCAAGCGCGCCAACGCGCAGCTGACCAACGAGGTCGAGCGCAACCAGCACGAGATCAAGGCCCTGCGCGGCCTGGTCGTGCACTACCTGCGGCCGTCCGCCTAATTCGCCGAGTGACCATCCGGCCGACCGTCGCGGATTCACGGCGGCCGGCCAACATCCCGAAAGGGCTTCTGTGCCTTTCCTGTTCATCCTGGCCTGCATCGCCGCAGTCGTGGCGGGCATCGCCTTCCTGACCGGCATCTACTTCCGAATCTCCGATGTCGCCCTCTCACGCGGTGGCATCTTCACCGCAATGATCAGCGGAGCCGTCGCCATCCTGCTGATCGCACTGTCGTCGTTCACCATCGTCTCCACCCGAAACGTCGGCATCACCACGAGTTTCGGCAAGCCGACCGGCACCCTGTCCAACGGCATCCACCCCGTGGCGCCGTGGCAGAAGGTGACCGAGCTGTCGGGCACCATCCGCACCGACTCGCACACAGGCGGATTCGTCGACGGCAAATGCGACGGCGGCACCGCGGTCCGGCTCGCCAACAACAGCACCGCATGCGTCGACAACACGGTGCGCTGGCGGATCGTGCAGAACGCCGCCGACGAGCTGTACCGCGACTACCAGAACGACGACAACATCAAGAACAGCCTTGTCACCCGCGAGCTGAACGCAGTCATCAACGCGGTGTTCGCCAGCTACAACCCGCTGTCTCCGGAGGCCGCCGACGGTCCGAAGCTCGACCAGCTCTCTGTGGTGGTCACCGACAAGCTCAAGGCCAAGATCGGCAGCCAGATCGACGTCCAGGGCGTCATCCTGAGCCTGGTCCACTTCGACCAGGTCACCCAGGACAAGATCAACGCGTTCCAGGCCCAGATCGCCTCCACGCGGATCGCCGAGGAATCCCAGCGCACCGCCGCCGCCCAGGCCCAGGCCAATCGCGTTCTGTCCGACTCGGTTTCGCGCGACCCCAACGTGCTCGTGGCCAAGTGCCTCGAGCTGGTGTCCTCGGGCAAGGCGCTTCCCGCCGGCTTCCAGTGCTGGCCGGGCACCAGCCTGCCCAACACCGTGTCCGTGCGATGACCGCAACACCACTGGCCGAGCTGGTCGAAGCCGTGAAGAAGATCCAGGCCGGCGACGCCGACGCCGCCCTCGCGATGGCATGCGCCATCTCCGAAGGCTCGGTGACGCTCCAGGACATCGTCACCGCAGCCCGCGCCGCCCAGGGCCACTGATGGCCCAATCCTGGATCCACGCACAGGCTTCCGCGCGCCACTTCGGTGGCGCACCGGAGGACTACATCGCCATCCACGAATGGATCGACGCGTTCAAGGCCATGGTCGGCGACGTCACCCACCGCCAATACCGGCACAACTCCCACGGCCCATGGATGGCCCAGGAAGTGTTCGGCCGCACCATCACCAACTCCGCGGGCAAACAGATCCTGGTCCGCGACATCGCCGAGAACCACATCGTGGAAGACCTCGGCTGGCTCCCGTCGCCGGCCGACTGGTCGGCGTGCCTGACCTGCAAGGTCTGGATGGGCGGCAAACGCAACAAATTCATCGGCCGCGAAGAGCTGCTGGAACAGGCGCTCCCGCATCCGAACAAGGTCCACGGCACACAGCCAGAACAGGAATTGGCATGACCGCCCATCCCACCGCGCTCGGGGGCCGCCCCATCAACGGCACGATCTCCCGCCGCGGTCCCGGTGCACAGCGCCCGATCGAGGAACTCATCGCCGCCATCGACGCGGTGTTCGCGTTCCCCGAAGTGCAGAAGGTCAAGTGGCATCAGTACACCCCCGGCTGGAACGACGGTGAACCCTGCGAGTTCAGCGCCGATGAGCCCTCATTCCTGATCGAAGGCGTCATCCCGACGGTCGAGCCGGACGACTACTTCGACGAGGACGACGAGGACGACGACAGCATCCGCTTCGTCTCGGCCTGGGACATCAAGTACGGCAACGTCCTCGGTCCCGAGAAGTACGGCGAGCCGGTCAAATATCCGCACCTGAGCGCCGAGCTGGTCACCGCCATCGACGCGCTGGAAACCGCCATCACCAGCACCGGGCATCAAACGGCGTTGCAGACCCACTTCGGCGATCCCAGCGAAATCACCGCCACCCGCGACGGATTCAACGTCGCGGCCTCCGACTTCTACTGAACGGGAACACCGTGAGCGACACCAACACCCTCGCCGGCCGGCCGATCACCGGAGAAATCCACCGGTACAGCCGCACCGAACGAGTCGACCAGCGCCCGATCGAAGAACTGCTCGCCGCCTTGGACGCCATGTTCGTCTTCCCCGAGGTCGAAGCGGTCCGCTGGACCCAGTACACCCCGTACTTCAACGACGGTGACGTCTGCGAATTCGGCACCGGCGAGATCTACGTGAAGTGGGTCGGGCAAGACGACGGCGGCGACTACGAAGACGGGTTCTACGACAAGGGCGGCGACTTCCCGCCCGGCTACTGGGACACCCACTACCGCCCATGGGTTCGCGCCGAGCCCGGCCTGCTGCCCGGCAGCTTCGATGACAGGGTCTACGGCCCCGCCGGCACCCACAGGCCCGACATCAAGATCGCCCACAAGAACCTAGGAGCGCTGTTCTACAGCGGCGCATTCGAGGACCAGCTCCGCGAATCCTTCGGCGACCCAGCAGAAGTTACCGCCACCCGCGATGGCTTCCACGTCGAGTTCTACGAGCACGACTAGCCCATGAGCATCCCGGATCTGCACCTGCGCGCCGAATGCCTGTTCTCCAAATTCGGGTTCCACGACGGCGAGCAGGTGCAGGAATGGCTATGGGCCGCCGAAGACGCCGGCATCTGCATCACCCAATGGATGGGCCACGACGACCACGCCGTCCTGGCACAGCTCGCCATTGATCACCTTGCACCCCTCCTCCCGGAACCGTTCACCATCCGGCGAACCATGACCAGCCACAACCCAATTCGGATCGACACCTGGCGCGGCGAGGATTGGGACGACTACGCGGAGGCCCCCGCAGAAGTCCACGACATTTGCGTGACAGTGCCTGGCCAGACCGTCATCGACTTGCTCAACACCATGGGCAACGAGGGCGGACCGGTCCGTCATGCCCGCGATATCCCCGACCGAGTCATGCTCGACGCCGTCGCCGACGCCATGGACTGCCGCCAAGCTCGCTGGGCAGAACTGGTCGACATCGCCGACCTGCTTGAGCTACGCGGCTACCGCATCCAAACCGGTCCGGGAAACCGCGAACAGATCTACATGCCCGTGAAGCTGGTGCGTGTCAAGGCATTCCGCCTCCTCAATCGCGGTCTGCTCGAACACTGCCCCTGCGGATGCCGTGACGGTTTCGACCTCACCGAGGCCGGTTGGGAACTACTCACCGGCACCAAGGAACTCGCATGATCCCCATCCCGCCTAGCCTGCGCCTGGCCGCCGACGACCTGTTCCGCCCCGACGGCTTCGAGCGTGGCGACGCCGTGTTCAACTGGCTGTGCACGGCCCAGCAGCTCGGCTGCCACCTTCCCCCGGTGTGGCCCAACGATTCCGCGCTGCTGGTCGATCTGGTCCGGATCTTCCTCATGCCGGTGTTTCGGCCCGGAGTGACCGTGCGGCACTCGACCTTCCATCGCAATCCGGTCCAGATGGACAACTTCGTCGACACGCACCCGAAGCTGACCGCCGACCAGCGCCAGCGCTGCGTTGTCCACCTCCCGGGCGAGATCGTCCGCACCCACGTCTACGCCGCCGCGCGCCGCGAGAAACTCGTCCTGCACGCCCGCGACATCCCCGATCTCGTGTTCCTGCAAGCCATTCGGGACATCAACGAGCGCGACGGCACCTGGGCGACCGTCGACCAGGTCCGAGAGGTTCTGACGCGCGCCGGCCTTCACGGCGACCGCCAGCGCGGCAACCGCGGCCAAGAGCCACTGCCGCGAAAGCTCGTGCTCGCCAAGGCCCGCCGACTCGAACACCGCGGCTGGATCGACGGGTGCACCTGCGGCTGCTACGGCGGATTCACCCTCACAGACGCCGGCCGCGAAAGCTGGCGCGAACTCCGGTTAGGAACATGGACCTCATCCTCGAAGGCATAGTTGGATCCACCGCCTACGGCCTCAACACCCCCGCCAGCGACATCGACTACGCCGGCATCTACGTCGAACCGACCGCTAATCTCCTTGGCCTGCATCCACCCTCACGGGAACGGGCCACCAAGAAGGGCCGCGACGACGCGGACGCCACCTACCACGAGATCGGCAAGGCCATGGGCCTCATGCTGTCGTGCAACCCGACCGCCATGGAAATCCTGTGGCTCGACGAGCACCTCCTGACGACCCCGTTCGGCGAGGAACTGATCGCGCTGCGCTCGAACTTCCTGTCCGCCAAACGGGTTCGAGACGCGTTCTTCGGCTACGCCATGTCCCAGTTCTCCCGCCTGGTCAAGCGCGGCCGGTTCCAAGGCTCGCTCGACACCCGCCGCGAGAAGCACGCCCGCCACACCATGCGGCTACTCGTCCAGGGCCTCACCCTCTACACCACCGGCCATCTGCCGATCGACATGACGCACAAACGCGACTTCATCTTCGATTTCGGCAAGACCATCGCCGCAGACCCCGACGCCGAGGCCGCCGCCGAAATCCTCGCCATCTACGAGGACGCATTCAACGACGCCCGCACCGCGCTGCCGACCGAACCAAACGAAGCCCCGCTCGAGGACCTCCTCCAGCGGATCCGCCGAGCACACCTGGACGCCGCATGAGCAAGCACTGGTACACCTCCGACCTACACATCGGACACCGCCGAGTCGCTGAACTCCGCGGATTCGACAGCACCGACGCGCACGACCGCGAACTGGCGTTCAACTGGGACTGGATGATCGGCCCCACCGACATCGTGTGGGTGCTCGGCGATATATCCGTGGGTGGCAAGGCCAATGAGGACAACGCCATCGAATGGATCTCCAAACGACCGGGCACCAAGCACCTCATCGCAGGCAACCACGACAACTGCCACCCCATGCGCAGCAAGGCCCACGCCTGGCAGCGCCGCTACCTCAAGGCGTTCGACTCCGTGCAGCAGACCGCCGTCCGCAAGATCGCCGGGCAGCGAGTCACCCTCAGCCACTTCCCCTTCCACGGCGACCCTGACGGCGACCACACCCCAGAGAACCGCTTCGAGGAATGGCGCGTCCACGACCACGGCGGCTGGCACCTCCATGGCCATACCCATTCAGGAAATCCGGCTCGTGGCAGGCAAATCCACGTCGGTGTGGACGCTCACCTACTAGAGCCCGTGCCGCACAGTTGGGTCGAACGCGTCATTACTCAGTAGTCGAAGGCTGCCGGTCTTTCATCCACGCGTACGGGTTCCGGTTGCGCTCCTCGATCTTCGCCTTGCATCCCGGGCACATCTCGCCACCCTCGCCGACCGGGTTCTCCCCGCAGATACCGCACTTCTTCACATCGGACACGATCGAGCATCGTAACCATCCACAGACCACACGGTTTGGCGGCATCCAGGTGCACGAATGCGAGGATGCTGACGTGGGGATGCACTCGGGTGAACCTGGACCGGCCGAGCAGGGGCTGATAGAGGTTGAGGCGATTCTGGTAGCGGTCCTGTCGGTCATCCGGCCGAACTCCAAGCTCTCGGCCCATGACATTCTGCGTGAACTCGCCGATGAGATGGAGGAGCCGCCCACCCCCGGTCAGATCACCGAGGCTCTGGGCCTGCTGAGTGAGCCGGTACTCGGCTACAAGCCCGGCGAACCGGTACACGACGTCATCGACCGCCTGTATGGGATCGCGCAATGGTTGGACGGGCAGCGGCTGGATGACGACAACGGGCTGGGGTGAACACTTCACCTGTCGAGCTGAGCGACCCGCCACTGCCGAAGAGTCTCGGTTCTGTTCGGGTCCGGGGAGAAGGAGTACTCCAGTCGGGCACCGACCTTTTGGGCGGCGCGCAGGAGCCACTCGACGCTGTACTTGTTCAGGCGACCCATCATCAGGTGGGACAGGTTCGTGGTGCCGTTGAGGCCGAGAACCGCGGCGAGTTCCGCGCGGGTAAGGCGCAGCGCAGCCGCCTGGTCGACAATCGCCAGGGCCGCAGCCACGCGCAATCCGGCCAGGCTATCGCCTCTCTGAAGGTCGAGGTACGCGCGGATCATCGTCCGGGTGCCGTCTGCCTTGTCGAGGATCATGCCAATCCGTCCTGGTTGCCGGGTGGGTAGAGACCTTTGAGCTGTTCAATCGCTTCCGAGTCTCCCAGTTCGGCCGCTGCTCGAAGCCTTCGGACGTCGGCCTGAGATTGTAGGTCTGCCTCGGTGAGCCGGACTGGGTACTTCCGCCTGTAGCGGGCGTTCTCCTTGTTCTGCTGGGCCGTCTTCCACGCTTGAGGGTCGAAGGCCCACAGTTCCACTTGGCGTACGCATTTGGGGCACGCGTCAGGGTCGGAGTCGTCGAACTCCATGGGTAGCAGCACCTTCACGAACTTCCCGCAGGCAGCTCGCTCAGCTTCACCGCCCTCGAGGAACGTCGGACGATCGGTCTGGATCCGCGGACCCAGGGTGTACTGGTGGGTGAACTTCCACGGGATGAAGGCATGGGCTTCGCCGGGCTCTTCGGGGAGGCCGCGTTCGTAGGTGCCCTTCTCTCGGGTCCATTCCGCGAGGGCTGCATTGGTTTTGGGGTACTTCACGATTGGATGCCTCTCGTTCGATTAGCGCTGTGCCGAACGCGATTTGGGCGCGCGTGATCGACGGCGCTCGTGGGAGTCCGTTGGAGTGCGTGCCTTGGCGGATCGGCTACCGGCCGGGCGGCGGCCGTGGGTCCTGATCTCGGTGGCGCTGCGTGGAATTGGGTCGGGGGATGCTCTCGTGGCCAGCTGGCAATCGGGTCAGCTGGCCTGGGTGGTCGATGCCGGCCGGGCGCGCAGCCACGCCGCGGCGCACCGGGATGGCGCGTACGGCCATCGGTGTGCGCGAGGTGTCTGGTTGCCCGGCCGGGCGCAGTCAAGCAGCAGGGGCAGCCTCGACGGCGTCGACGTGCACGGCTTCGGTGGTGCCGTCGGGCGTGGTGCGAGTCCAGAACTCGGGCGCCGAGTCCGCGGTGGGGGTGGTGGCAGTTTCAGCGACCGGCGCTTCGGCGGTCTCCTTGGATTCGGCCCACAGCATCATGGTCAGGTGCGTGATCAGCAGCAGCACGAGGGGTGGCACCGCCGAGATCGAGACGCCGATCCAGGAGCCCGAGTTGTACCAGGCAGCAAGGCCGTTGCCCGCGATGGACAGCAGCGCGCCGAAGCTCAGCAGCGCCCACGCGTACGCCTTACGACCGCGCTTCCTGAACGCGGCAGCAGCAATCGTTGCTCCGATAACCAGACCGTCCACCACAAGAGGGATCGACCACGGATGCGCGGTGTGGAACCGCTCGGCCAGACCTGACAGGTCGGAGTAGCTGACCAGGAACGAGAACGCGCCGACCGCAACCGAGCACGTAGCGGCGGCCTGAACGGCGGTGATGCGCGAAAGGGTGTCCTGAGCGCGAGCTAGCATGAAACTGCACCAACCTTCACTTGGTGTCTTGGAACCCCGCTGAGTGGCTGCTCGGCGGGGTTCGCCTTTTCTGGGTGGGGTTTCGCCCCATGTGGGCCGACCAGATAGGATTTGGGGTCTCAGGGCGACTCCCATCTCCCTGGGGTGGTGACCCCCGCAGCCCGGTGAAGAAATTCAGCTGCGGGGGTTTTACTTTCAGGCGGCCATGTCGATGCCGAGGAAGTTGTCCAGGTTGCGCAGTGCCGCGGCGGCGACGTTCTGGCCGATGTGGGTGTAGATACGGGTGGTCGCGATGCTGGCGTGGCCGACGATCATCTGGATGGTCTCGGCGTCGACGCCCGCCTCGTGAAGTAGCGTGACCGTCGTGTGTCGGGTCTCGTGCACCACCAGGTCCTCCGGGAGGCCGGCGGCGGCAACGCACTCCTTGAACATCTGCCACGCGGTGCGGGGCGGAAGCGGGCGTGCGAACGGGTACCGCGGGTCGGTGAACACCAGGTTGTGTTCGTTGTCGACGCGGTTGCGCGTCTTCTGAGCCTGAAGCATCAAGAACGCCGCGAGCTGTGGCGTCACCGGCAGCTTGCGGATCGAAGCACCGGACTTGGGTCGGGTGAGGTGAAGACTGTCGACCAGGTGCTTGTGCTCGTAGTCCAGGGGGAAGTCGAAGAACCCCGAAGGGCAGACCGCGCCGCGCTTTCGCCCACACGGCCAGCTCTTGTCCTCGCGCTGGTTGCCGCATCCGTGGTTCTTGGTGTGCGACTGGAGCTGCCAAGTCACGTCGATGAATCCGCCTGTGCCGTCAGCGGATTCGGGCAGGTGCACCCGGTCCCAGGTCAGCCCGAGTACTTCGCCGAGCCGGACGCCGGTGAAGAGCAGCACAGCCAGGGCGCTCGTGTACGGGTGCTCGTTCTGGTACGACACCCGCAGCAGGTGCTTGGCCTGATCGGCGGTCATCGCTCGCCGGGCCTCTTTGCTCGCCGACGGCGGCTCCGCGTGCTCAGCGACGTTGCGCGCCACTTCATCTCGGCGGTAGGCGGCCCGCAGCGCGGTGTGCAGGATACGGTGAGCCAGCCGCGCCGAGCCGATGCCGTCGTAGCGCCCCTTACTGTCCTCGCGGATCCTGACAACGATCTTGTCGTACATGTCGTTGAGATCGTCGGCGGTGAGGTTGCGAAGCTTGATGTGACCGATGAGCGGCTTCACGTGGCTGTCGATGATCGACTTGTGCCCGCGGTAGGTCTTGGGCGTCAGGTTGCGCTTGGCGATGTTCTCGAGCCAGTGGTCCACCCAATCGGCGACGGTCTGGGTGCCGGTGACGGCCGGCATGCCCGCGCGGGCGCGCTCGACCATGACGCGGAGCTTCTCCAGCGCGTCGTCGTAGGTGGTGCTGTAGGCGTAGAGGCGGCGGACGCCGTCGCGGGCGCGGTTGGGGTTCGCCTGCGACGCTTCGTACACGCCCTTGTTCTCGCGCCACTTGCAACTCGGAGCGCCATTCGGAACGCGCGCAGTTTTGGTTTTCGCCACGGGAATCCTTCATCAGGTTTTGATGACAGAGATTTGTCGAGAAGCCCGTCTCGGGCTACTGCCGACAACTTTCACTGCCAACAAGTACTGCCGACATCTACTTGCGCGCAACTGCTTGCCGTTACTGGCGGATACGCGCCTGACCTCAGCATATGCTGATTGGGAATCGTCCCACGGGGGGCTTTACACCCCACTCCAACTGCCTGTTAATCGGCAGGTTTCTGGTTCGAGTCCAGATGGGGGAGCAGAAGTATGGCCCCTGACCAGGAAATATGGTCAGGGGCCATATTTGTTTAGTCCACTGATCGGACCCGCGCCAAGAAAACCCAAGAATTCGCCGCCGAACGTTTCGTCGGCTGGTCCTGTCGAAGTCCGGTCGAGTCGTCTAACGGCGTCACCATGATGGTTCTGGCTATTTCGAGGAGGGCTGGGGCTGTGACCGCAGTCCCGCCGCGCGTGCACCACCGGCTCACCGAATTGGGCTTGTCCCTGGAGATTCCATTGGCGGCGCTGCGCATGCCGCGGTGCGGGCCATCCGAAGCGGCCGGCGCCTGCCCACGGAAGATCAACGGGGTCGGGGTTACTCGGCCGCGTTGAGATCAGATCAGGCGTAGAGTTGACAACCCGAGGCGACAGGAGTTGGCGATGTCCCTACGCGCGAGACCAGCGATGGTCCGGACTGCTGCGATTGCTGTGGCCGCGGGTGTCATCACGCTCTTCGGCACGGTCGGTCAAGCGTTCGCCGACGTCGAACCCGGTGCCTACACGTCCACGACGTGGTCGTCCGGCATCGTGCTCTTGCAGCGCGACGCGCGTGTCGAGGGTGGGGACCTGGTTTTGATAGGGCGTTACCCAATTCATTCGACGCCCGACGGTGGTTACGTGGACCTATTTCCCGGCCACCGAGTCGTACTGATCAGCGATGGACACGGCGGGTACGAGGGCCCGGCGTATTTCGGTGGAGTGGTGATCGGCGCCATCACGCTGACCCCCCAACGCTGAGCGAGAAGCCCGGCCACGACCGGGACCAACTGGGTAGTTTCGGCGAGCGTTCCGGCCCGCCGCAAACGATCACAATGACGTGAGACGCCGTCCTAGAGCGTGCCTTGCGGCACAATTTGCAGCCCGTTGACGAAGGTATCGAAATCGGGTTGGTACATGTCTCGATCGGTGGCCGGGGTCTGGGCGGACATCATGATCGGGTACGTCATTTCGCCTGCATCGTAAGCGGATCCAAGGAAGTCCTCGTAAAGGTCTCCGTCGGAGGCGGGGGAGATCCCGGTGGTCCTGTGGGCCTCCAAACCGCACACCGAGATGGTCTCGGATCCCAACTCTCGCCATCCGTCACCCATACTGACCCCCATCACGGTTGAGGTCCCGCGGGCGGGGAGTATGCGGACGGTGACGGTCGCAGTGCCCTTCCGGAAGCCGATACGTGACACCGCAGCGTCGCCTTCTTCAACGGACGTCTGCTGCCAGCCCGGCAGTTGCGGAACCTGGATGGTGAACGGCACATCAGGGCGCTGTTCGGTGGCGAAAACGGTCCCGGTTGGGGCGCTGGCGTTGCAGGATGGGTGAGTCGGTGAATCTGGCTCCGCTCCGCCGCAGGCGGTCACACTCGCTGCCACGATGACGGCTGGAACCAGATGCCGAAAGTCGATCACGATTCGCCACCCTATCCAGCCGAACCCTCGCGGCCACTCGCACCTGCTACACGATGCTCGCGAAAGCGGCCGTCGAGGCGTGAACGAGCCGCTGTCAGGCCGGTTCGCAGATAACCACCGGGATATCCCGCGCAGTGCTGCGCTGATATCCGTCGTACGGGTTGCCGAAGCCGCGGGTGATCTCGGGCCAGAGCGCGGCCTTTTCCTCCGTGGAAGCGGTGCGCGCGATGTACGGCTTGGTCTCACCGCGCACGGTGATCTCGACAGTGGGATGGGCGACGAGATTCAGATACCAGGCGGGGTTGTGCGAAGCGCCGCCGAGCGAGGCGATCAGGATGATCCGCTCCGGAGTGAAAATGGGCGAGCTCAATAACGTGGAGCGCCGCTGACCGGTCTTGCGACCGATGGTGTGCAGCTCCAACACCTGCATCGAGCCGAACCTGTGCGGCCAGCGACCGCCGGTCAGCTTCAACAACGTGCGGTGCCCGTTTTCCAGCACCCAGGCGCCGCTTTCGGCAACCCAGTCGGGGGTCTTCTGCTTGTCGCCCATGGTCTATCCCCTTGTAGTTGGCCGGCATCTTCTGTCGACATCTGCGCGAGCTTTCGTGACTGCATCATGTGTGGCCGCTCCGAGTCAATGACTGGAGCTGGCACGAGCCAGAACACCCTGTATTGCCAATCGGAGAAGCAGTCTTCGACGACTACACGGTCGGTCAGGGTCGGCTTCTTTTTGTTGCCAGGTGGTTGCGGCGGGGAATAATCGGATGCTTGGGGATGGGGGTCGGATTACCGTGGAGTTTGTGGATGTGACCTTCAAACGGACCGGGGTGCGGCGGTATTCGACGGTGGTTGCGGATGCTGTGTATGGGGTGCGGGAACTGGATCCGGCGCCGGGGTATCACGATTTTGTGCCGCATGATCTGGCTCATTATGTCGTTGAGTGTGAGCTTGGGCTGGATGATGCGGTGTTCGGGCGGGCGGCGCGGGGTGGGGGGATGTTTCGGGCGGTGGGGGAGGGGAAGAAGGATCCGCGGGAGGCGCGGCGGGAGGGGCGGAGGCAGCGGAAGCGGGAGGAGCGGATGCGTGAGGCCGGTCATGCCAAGGGGGATCAGATGAGTGTGTCGGAGCGGCTGGCGGGGTTGTCGCTTGTCGCTTGGGTGCGCAGGCATGATCCGTCGGCGCGGCCGCCGGAATGGGCTCCGCAGGGTGCGGAGGTGGATGAGGATGTTCGAGAGGCCCTCGAGCGGATCGGAGCGCGGCTCGATGAGCTGGCGCCGCGGTGGCGGGGGCTGCGGGTGGGGGAGGAGTTGCGGTTTCGTTGGCCCAGTGCGGAACCGATCTCGTAGGGTTCCGGGGCATGAGGATCGGGCAGATGACAGGGCAGGGTGACGGGGGCATGGTCTGGGCCGAGCAGACCGGTGACGCAATGCAATTCGTCGCTGATATCCGGGATATCGGCACTCCTCATCCGCAGCGGCGCACGCTGACCGATCCGGGTGCTGCCGCGATTGTGTTCGAGCGTGAGATGCTCTCGCGGGTGGAGGCTGTGCTGCGGGCGCATTCCGGTACGCCGGTTGTGCTGTTGTCCGGAGGGGTCGATTCGATCCTGGTTGCCGCGGCTGCCGTGCGGCTGGGTGTTCGTCCGCATGCTCTGACGGTTGTCGCCAGGGGTGGGACCGACGGGGAGAATGCGGCGGCCGCGGCGGACGCGTTGGGGCTTACCCACGAGCTCGTCGAGCTCGATGATCGAGCGGTGGCCGGGTTGGCCGGGGAAGCGGTGCGGTTGCTCGGTATCGCGGAATTGTGGGAGATCTCGTACGCGATTCCATTGCTGGCCGCGCTTCCCGCGCTGGATCGCCTCGAGGTCGGACCGATTCTGACCGGTAGCGGCGCCGATGCGATTGCCGGTGGCGGCAAGGCGATTCGGCATCCGGCGGGGTCACCGCAGGCCACGGAGGAGTTGGACCGGATCATTCGCGACGAGTCGGACCGCAACTTCCGCTATCGCCGGCTCGTGCCGGACTTCTACGCTCGCGTCATGGGCAGGTATGCGGACCGATTCGTTCTTGTCTTCCAGACTCTCCGCTTCTGGGATGCCGCCGAAACCATGGCTGCCCCAGTGTTTTTCGGGGAGCGGTTGGGAGAACAGGTCGACAAGCTCTGCATCCGGATGGCGTGCGAGGCCCTCCTGCCGGAAAACGCGAAACATCTTGCCTGGGCCAAGAAGTCGGCCATTCAGCGATCGGCCGGGATCATGGGCGCGCTGGCCGGCGCCGCACGCGACCATGCCGCCTCGCTTCCCGGCGCCCGGACGTATTCGGACCCGGGAACCGAGCCGTTCGATGCGGTCGCGACTCGGTTGTACCTGGCCCTTCTGGATGCCCAGCAGCAACAGGCACCGCAATCTCCGTAGCCAATCCGGGATTCAGGCGCGTGGGAAGAACTCGAGGGCGTCAGGCTTACGGCTGAGGGCCGGGACTTCGCAGTCGGGGGCGGGGTAGCCGATGGGGAAGAGGATGTAGGGGCGTTCGGTGGTGGGGCGGTGCAGGATTTCGCTCAGGAACGCCATGGGGTTGGGGGTATGGGTGAGGGTGGCCAGGCCCATGGTGTGGAGAGCGGCGATGAACAGGCCACAGGCTATGCCGACACTTTCGTTGACGTAGTAGTTCTTGCGGAGGGTGCCGTCGGGGAGGGGAGTGCTCTTTTCGGCGAAGACCACCACGATCCACGGGACCACGTCGAGGTAGGACTTGTCGGAGTTGGTTTCCAAGGGGGCCAGGGCGGTTCGCCACGCTTCGGGAAGGCGGCCGCCTTCGTAGTTGATGCGTTCTTCGTGTTCGGCGGCCTCGCGGATGCGGTGTTTGATTGCCGGGTCGCTGATGGCGATGAATTTCCACGGCTGATGGTGGGCACCGGAGGGAGCGGTGTTGGCGGCGGCCACGGCTAGTTCGATCATGTGGCGCGGGACCGGGTCCGAGGCGAAAAAGCGGACGCTGCGGCGGGATTCGAGGAAGGAGTGGAATTCTGTGCCGCGTGTGATGCCCTCGGCCTGGTCGAGGCGGGGCGGGTGGTAGGGCACGAAGGGGTGGGTGTGCTCCCGGGCCGCGGTGTGGTTGGTCATGGGGGTCAGGGTATGTCGCGGGCAGCGTTGGGGTCGGCCGATCGCGCGGAGGATCGGCCGACCAGGGTGCGAGGGGTCAGACGCGGGCGCGGACGAACTTGTAGATCAATAGGATCAGGATCGAGCCGATGATGGCGCCGATGAAGGTGTGCTCCACCGGTGGGCGGATGGTGAATTCGTGGGGGGCGAAGACGAGGCTGCCCAGGGTGCCGCCGACCCAGGCGCCGACAATGCCCAGGACGATGGTGAGGATCCAGCCGAAGTCTTCTTTGCCGGGGACTATGAGGCGGGCGATGGCACCGGCTATGAGGCCGATGATGATCATGGTGATGATGCCCCACATGGCGTGCTCCTTAGTTTTGGAGGTTCCGCGTAATCGACGGTAACAGGGTGGGGATACCCGGTGAGCGTGTCGCAATACATCAGCGTGCCATGCGGTCTGAACACCGCTAATCCCATGATCTACTATCTTGCTACGTAGATTTTTGCGACTCTGGGAGCGATGCGGGACATGGTGATTGCGGGCGCGGTTCATCTGCCGGAGGTGGCGCCGACGCTGCCCGCATTGCTGGCGTGGAATCCGCAGCCCGTCCCGGTCCTGCCGGTGATCGGCATCGTCGCGGCCGTCCTGTACGGCTGGGGCGTGTGGCGGGTGCGCGCGGCGGGCCGGGACTGGCCGTGGTGGCGGACCGCCTGCTTCATGACCGGATGCGCTGTGCTGGTGGCGGTCACGGGACTGGCCATCGAGGGCTACGGCTACAAGCTCTTCAGCATCTGGATGTTCCAGCATCTGACGCTGTCCATCGCGATTCCGCCGCTGTGGGTGCTGGGGTCGCCCGGCTTGCTGCTGCTGCGCGCGACCGCCCATCACGGCGCGGGCCGGGTGGTGCTCGTGGCGGCCCTGGCCGGCTTGCGCAGCCGCATCGCCCGCATCCTCCTGCATCCCGGAGTGACGATTCCGCTGTTCCTGTTCAGCTATTACGGCCTGTATCTGACGCCGCTGCTGGACACCGTGGGATCCCGCTGGCCCGGCCATATCGCACTCGAAGTGCTGTTCCTGGTGTCCGGCCTGCTGTTCATCATCCCGGTGCTCGCGACGGGACCCCTGCCCATGCGGCAGAGCAATCTGGGCCGCTTCTTCGACATCTTCGTCGAGATGCCCCTGCACGTCTTCATCGGCGTCGTCCTGATGATGGCCTCCACCCCGATGATCGCCCTGTTCGCCGACCCGCCCGCCGCGTGGGCCGTGGACGTCCTCGCCGATCAGAAACTCGCCGGCTCACTGGCCTGGTCGTACGGCGAGCCCGCCGCGTTGATCATCGTGACCATCTTCGCCATCCGCTGGCACCGCGACGAACAGCGCGAGAATGCCAGGGCCGAACGCTTTTCCGCCGCGGCCGCCGATGACGAGCTGCGCGACTACAACGCCTATCTGCGCACCCTGCACGGCCGGTGACCGCTAGCGCGCCCTACCGGTGGTGGTGTACAGGCACGGCGACCACAGCATCAGTTCGGGCTGGGTGAGCGCGGCGGCGTCGTCGCGCAGTGATGCCGTTGCGGCGGGCGAGGTTTGGAACAGCCGGCTGTAGAGGGCGAGCAGGCGGCAGCCGGAGCTGTTTCCGGTCCAGGTGGTGCTCGCGATATGGGTGGTCACGGTGGACAGTCCGGCGGCGAGGAAGGCCGCGGGCGTGCGCCGGGCCCAGTCGAAATCGATGCCGGCCGCATCCGCCGCCTCGCGCAGCGCGCTGGTGACGCGTTCGGCCGCCGCACCGCTGGTCGCATCGGGGGCATTGATGACCGGGTCGGCCTCGGGGCGACCCCAATCGGAGATCACCAGCACGCCGCCGGGCTTCAAGGCGGGGACCAGTCGGGCGATCACCCGCTCGGGCTCGGGCAGCCGCATGAACAGCAGCCGCGCGTGAATGAGATCGAACCGTCCGGGCAGCGGATCGGTGCGCACGTCGTGGACGGACACCTCGACGGTGTCGGGCACCCGGATGCGGCCGGTGTGCAGGTCCGTGGCGAGGACCGAGGCCCCGGTCGCGGACATCCAGTTGGCGATATGGCCTGCGCCGGAACCGATATCCCAGCAGCGCCATTCGGGCCGGATGCCCAGCGTCCGCAGCACCGCGATGCTGGGCCCGTTCAGGATCTCGCCGAGCAGTCGCAATCGCTCGGCGGTCAGCGCGCCGCCATCCTCGAACGGGTCGGCCATCACCCACCTCACTGTGCGTAGTTGCGGGACAGATGCTGATCTTGGCAGAGGTTGGCCGGATCGCGGCGCGCCCGACCCGGCGAGTCTGCGCGCGGGATCGGGCGGTCCGTGGGGTGCGCGGCGGCTGTGTCCCTCGACCGGATGGCCGTGCCCCTCGCACGGGTGGCCGCGACTCCCGAGCCGGCGCGAGCCGTAGGCGATGGGCAGCGTGTGGCCGCTCGCCGCGCAGCGCGAGACGCCGTCCCGGGCCCTCGTATCATCCCTGGTCGAGCCCCGAAACGTGCAGGAAACAAAGGGAATACGTATTTCGTCGTTTCGGTTGACAGGGTATCCGACCGAGCGGAGCATAGTTGCGTATTACGGCACTTGGTGCGCAATACGCAACAACTTGGAGGCGCGGTGATACAGCCGCGAGTCGTCATCATCGGTGCGGGAATCGTGGGCACGGGCCTGGCGGAGGAGATCACCCGGCTGGGCTGGACCGATGTCACCGTCCTCGATCGGGGCCCGCTGTTCCGGACGGGCGGATCCACCTCGCACGCACCGGGATTGGTGTTCCAGACCAATGGATCCAAGACCATGGCGGAACTGGCCCGGTACACGGTGGAGAAATTCACCGCTATGGAGGCCTTCGACGCGGTCGGCGGGCTGGAGGTGGCCACCACGCCGGAGCGGTGGCGCGATCTGCACCGCAGGCGCGGGTGGGCGGCCGCGTGGGGAATCGAGGGCCGGCTGCTCGACCCCGCGGAGTGCGCGAGGTTGTTCCCGCTGCTCGATCGGGAGCGGATCCTCGGCGGATTCCACACGCCCACAGATGGTTTGGCACTGGCGGTACGCGCAGCGGAGGAGCAGGCCCGCCGAGCCGTCGCCCGCGGCGCGCGCTTCGCCGGTGACTGCGAGGTGGTCGAGGTACTGCACCGGGACGGGCGCGTGCGGGGCGTCCGCACGGCCGACGGCACCGAGTACACCGCCGATATCGTCATCAGCGCCGCCGGCTTCTGGGGCGCCGAGCTCGGACGCACGGTCGATCTCACCGTGCCGCTGGTGCCCATGGCACACCAATTCGCCAAGACCGCACCGGTTCCCGCGCTCGGCGGCGAACGGCTGCCCATCCTGCGGCACCAGGACGCCGACCTGTACTACCGCACCTACGGCGACCGCATCGGAATCGGCTACTACGGGCACGAACCGCGCCCGGTCGACATGGCGGATCTGCTCCGCGACACCGCGAACGAGCCGATGCCGTCCATGCTCCCGTTCACCGAATCCGAATTCGAACCCGCCTGGGCGGCGAGCCGCACGCTGCTGCCCGCACTCGGCGACACCAAGGTCGACGAGGGATTCGACGGCATCTTCTCCTTCACCCCGGACGGCTTCCCCATCCTGGGCGAGCACCGCGACCTGGCCGGATTCTGGGTGGCCGAAGCGGTGTGGGTGACGCATTCGGCGGGCGTGGCCCGCGCGATGGCGCAGTGGATCGTGAACGGCACGCCCGGCATCGATCTGCACGAGGGCGATCTGTATCGCTTCGAGGACGCCGCGCGCAGCCCGGATTTCATCCGGCGCACCAGTGTGCAGGCCTTCGTCGAGGTCTACGACATCATTCACCCGCACCAATACCGCACCGCACCAAGGGATCTGCGCACCAGCCCGTTCCATGCCCGGCACCGGGAGCTGGGCGCGTTCTGCTTCGAAGGCGGTCTCTGGGAACGCCCGGCCTGGTTCGAGGCCAATGCCGGTCTGGTGGACGAACTCGCCGCGCAAGGCGTCGACTTCCCGCCTCGCGACGACTGGTCGAACCAGTTCTACTCGCCCATCTCGATCGCCGAAGCCGCGTGGACCCGAAACCATGTCGCCATGTACGACATGACCCCGCTGACCCGCTACGAGGTGAGCGGCCGGGGAGCGACGGACTTCCTGCAAGAGCTGACGACCAATGACGTCGGCAAGAAGCCCGGCGCGGTCACCTACACCCTGCTGCTGGACGAGAACGGCGGCGTCCGCAGCGATCTCACCGTGGCCCGGCTCGGTGAGCAGCTCTACCAGGTCGGTGCGAACGGTCCCTCGGATTTCGACTGGTTCACCCGGCATCTGCCCGGTGACGGCAGCGTCACCCTGCGCGACATCACCGGCGGCACCTGCTGTGTCGGCGTCTGGGGCCCGCAGGCCAGGGCGATGGTGCAACCGCTGTGCGCGGACGACCTGTCGCACAAGGCCTTCGGATACTTCAAGGCCATGCGGACCTATCTGGGCAGCATTCCGGTCACCATGCTGCGCGTGTCCTACGTCGGCGACCTCGGCTGGGAGATCTACGCCAGCGCCGAACACGGTGCGGCCCTGTGGGATCTGCTGTGGGAGGCCGGCGCCCGGCACCGGGTCATCGCCGCGGGGCGGATCGCCTTCAACAGCCTGCGCCTGGAGAAGGGCTACCGCTCCTGGGGCACGGATATGACCACCGAACACACCCCGGAGGCCGCCGGAGTGGGGTTCGCCGTGCGCATGGGCAAACCGTCGTTCATCGGCAAACAGGCCCTGGCAGCCGCCGCGCCGCCCGAGAAGATCCTGCGGTCGGTCGTTCTCGACGACCCGCACGCCGTCGTGCTCGGCAAGGAACCGGTCACCGTCCACGGCTCGGTCGCCGGATACGTCACCAGCGCAGGCTATTCCGCCACCATTGCCCGCACCATCGCCTACGCCTGGCTGCCCAGCGCGGTCCAGCCCGGCGATCCAGTCGAAATCGACTATCTGACAAAGACATTCACCGGCCGGGTACACGCCGAACCCGTGGTCGATCCCGAGATGTCGCTGATCCGGAGGTAACCGTGCCCGACACCTACGACGTCATCGTCATCGGCCTGGGTGGAATGGGCAGCGCCGCCGCCTGCCACCTCGCCCGCGCCGGCCACCGCGTCCTGGGCTTGGAGAAGTTCACGCCCGCCCACAGCAGGGGTTCCAGCCACGGCGGCTCCCGCATCATCCGCCAGTCCTATTTCGAGGACCCCGCCTACGTGCCGCTGCTGCTGCGCGCCTACGAGCTGTGGGAGCAGTTGGCCCGGGACTCCGGCGACGAGGTGTACCGGCTCACCGGCGGCCTCTACGTGGGTCCACCGGACTGCGAGACCGTGGCGGGCAGCATCCGCGCCGCCGAGGAATGGTCACTGCCGCACGACATCTTGAGCGCCGGTGACATTCGCTCCCGCTTCCCCAACTTCACGCCCGGCGCGGATCTCATCGGACTGTACGAGGAACAGGCGGGCTTCGCGCGCCCCGAACTCACCGTGGGCGCACACCTGAAGCTGGCCGCCGCGGCGGGCGCGACCCTGCGTTTCGGCGAACAGGTCCAGGATTGGGCGGACAGCAGGAGCGGCATCACCGTCACCACCGGCGCCGGTACCTACACAGCCGGTCAACTGGTGATCTGCCCCGGAGCCTGGGCTCCCGGCCTGCTGGCCGATCTGGGCGTCGGCATCGAGATCGAACGCCAGGTCATGTACTGGCTCGACCCGGTCAACGGCGGCAAGAACTTCGAGCACGACCCCATCTACATCGCCGAAAACGCCGCGGGTGCACAGATTTACGGCTTCCCGGCCATCGACGGCCCGGACGGCGGCGTGAAGACCGCCTTCTTCCGCAAGGGCACGCGCTGCACTCCGGAGACCATCGACCGCACGGTGCATCCCGACGAGATCACCGAAATGCGCACGCGCGTCACCGAATTGCTGCCCGCCCTCGCCGGCCGCGCCATCCACACCGCCACCTGCATGTACTCCAATACCGCCGACCAGCACTTCGTCATCGCCCGCCACCCGGCGCACACCGCGGTCACCGTCGCCTGCGGATTCTCCGGTCACGGCTTCAAATTCGTCCCCGTCGTGGGGGAGATCCTCGCGGAGCTCGCCATGACGGGAACGACCGGCCACCCCATCGATCTGTTCGCCCCGCAAAGGCTGGTATCCCTGTGACCTCGGATCTGATCCCCACCCTCGGTGGTGAGTACTACTGCGACCCTGCGGTTTTCCGCGCCGAACAGGAACACATCTTCGAAACCATGTGGTTCTGCGCGGCCCGCTCCTCGGACATCGACGAGCCCGGCGCCTTCCGCCGCATCCAGGTCGGCCGGGAGAGCGTGCTGCTGGTGCGCGGCCAGGACGGCGAACTGCGCGCCTTCCTGAATATCTGCCGCCACCGCGGCGCCATGATCTGCACGGAATCCGAAGGGCAGGTGCGCCGTACCCTGCGCTGCCCCTATCACGCCTGGACCTACGCGCTCGACGGGAAACTGGTCGCCGCACCCAATATCAAGTCCCTGCACGATGATTCGGGCGCACCCATCGATCGCGTCGCCTACGGCCTGGTCCCGGTCGCACTGCGGGAATGGCTGGGCTACGCCTGGGTCTGCCTGGCTGACGACCCGCCGTCCTTCGAAACCGATGTCATGGGTGCGGCCACCGCCCGGCTGGGCGATCCGGCCGCCATCGACCGCTACGGCATGGAACGCCTCACGGTCGGCAAACGCGTGGTCTACGACGTGGCCGCCAATTGGAAGCTCATAGTCGAGAACTTCATGGAGTGCTACCACTGCGCCACCATTCATCCCGAACTGGTGGAGGTGCTGCCGGAGTTCGCGGGCGGGTACGCCGCGCAGTACTACGTCGGTCACGGCGCGGAATTCGGCGAGCGCATAGCCGGATTCACCGTCGACGGCCGCGCCGGTTTCGATCCGCTCCCGGATCTGGCGCCGGAGCAGGACCGCAGGTATTTCGCCATCACCATCCGGCCGACGGTGTTCGTGAATCTGGTGCCCGATCACGTCATCCTCCACCGCATGTATCCCATGGCGCACGACCGCACGATCGTCGAATGCGATTGGCTGTACGCGCCGGATGTGGTCCGATCCGGCGGTGCGCTCGACCATTCCGTGGAACTGTTCCACAGGGTGAACGAACAGGATTTCGCGGCGTGCGAACGCACCCAGCCGGCCATGTCGTCGCGGGCGTATCGCAAGGGCGGGGTGCTGGTGCCCGCCGAGCACCATATCGCCGAATTCCACGAATGGACCCGCAAGCGGATCGGCGAAGCGCAATGTTAGACGAGCTCTGTGGTGCGCCGAATCTGTATATCGACGGGAAATGGGTGCATGCGGCCGGCGGCGGCACTCGCGACATCGTGAATCCGGCCGACGGGACGGTGATCGTCACCGTCGACGAGGCCGATCGCGCCGATGCGGTGACCGCGGTGGCCGCCGCCCGCGCCGCCTTCGACACCGGTGGCTGGCCGCGGACGTCAGTGGCCGAGCGGATCGCCGTGCTGGAACGCATTGCCGAGCTGCTCGGTGCGACACGCGACGAGCTGGCGCGCATCGAAACCCTGGACACCGGAAAGACGCTGCGCGAGAGCCACATCGACATCGATGATGTGATCGCGGTCTTCCGGTACTACGCCCGGCTGGCCGCCACCGGCGCGGACCGGCTCATCGATACCGGCAATCCGGCGATCATCAGCCGCGTGGTGCGCGAACCCGCCGGGGTGTGCGCGCTCATCGCGCCGTGGAATTATCCGCTGCTGCAGATGTCGTGGAAGATCGCGCCGGCGCTGGCCGCCGGATGCACCATGGTGGCCAAGCCCAGCGAGGTCACGCCATTGAGCACCATTGCCCTGGTGCGGCTCATCGATCGCGCCGGAGTGCCCGCCGGGGTCGTCAACTTGATCCAGAGCAGCGGGGCCACAGTCGGTTCCGCGCTCACCGATACGCCCGATGTGGATCTCATCTCCTTCACGGGCGGCGTGGCCACCGGGGAGTCCATCGCCCGCAACGCGGCCGCTCACATCACCAGGGTGGCACTGGAACTGGGCGGCAAGAACCCGCACATCGTGTTTCCCGACGCCGATTTCGACAGCGCGGTGGACGCGGTGCTCACCGGTGCGTTCCTGCATTCGGGCCAAGTCTGCTCGGCGGGAACACGACTCATCGTGCACGAGTCCATTGCCGAGAGCTTCGTCGCCGAACTGGCACGGCGGGCCGAGCGTATCCGCGTCGGTCCCGGTATGGACCCGGCCAGCGAAACCGGGCCCCTCGTCTCCGAGCAGCATCGCGCAAACGTGGAAGCCTATGTAGCCCTGGGTATTTCCGAAGGCGCAAAGCTCGTGACAGGCGGAGCGCGCCCCTCTGATGCAGCGCTCGCAGCCGGAAGCTACTACCTGCCGACCATCTTCGACGAGTGCCAACGCTGGATGCGCATCGTCCAGGAAGAGACCTTCGGTCCCATCCTCACCGTCGAACGCTTCACTACCGAAGCCGAAGCCATCGCTCTGGGAAACGACACCGCCTACGGCTTGGCCGCGGGTGTCCGTACCGCCGACCCTGCCCGAGGCGAACGCCTCGTCCGCGCCCTGCGCCACGGCACGGTCTGGCTCAACGACTTCGGCTATTACACCCCGGCCGCCGAATGGGGTGGATTCGGCCGCTCCGGAATCGGCCGTGAACTCGGCCCCAGCGGCCTGGCCGAATACCAAGAGACCAAACACATATGGCACAACACCGCGCCCGCGGTGGGCGGCTGGTTCGCCGGAAACAACTGAATATTTCCAACTCTCGGGACTCTCAGGGCTTCGCCCCGAACCCCGTTTGCATCATTTTTCTGAAAGTTGGGCCGTCATGACGACTACCCGTCCCCCTGCTCCAACCACGGCGACCACCCCCGACCACGGCATGGCCGACTTCGGCTACAAGGAATCCCTCAGCCGCCGCATCGGCAAATTCTCCAGCTTCGCCGCCGGCGTCAGCTATATCTCCATCCTCACCGGCACCTTCCAGATGTTCTACTTCGGTTACGGCACCGCCGGACCCGGATATCTGTGGTCGTGGCCGCTGGTATTCGTCGGCCAGTTCGCCGTCGCGCTCTGTTTCATGGAATTGGCGGCGAAGTATCCGGTGGCGGGCTCGGTCTACAACTGGGCCAAGAAGCTGGGCAATCAGTTCGTCGGCTGGTCGGCGGGCTGGCTCATGCTCACCGCGTCCATTGTCAGCCTGGCGGCCGTGGTGCTGGCGCTGCAACTGAATCTGCCCCGGCTGTGGAGCGGATTCCAGATCATCGGCGACGGCACCGGAACCCGTGACTTCGCCACCAACGCGGTCATTCTCGGCACCGTGCTCATCGTGTTCACGACGGTGGTGAACGCCTTCGGCGTGCGCCTCATGGCCATGATCAACAGCACCGGCGTTTTCATCGAACTCATTGCCGCCGTGGCGATTGCCATCATCCTGGGCCTGCACGTCACCCGCGGTCCCGATGTCTTCTTCTCCGCCAACGGTTACGGCGCCGAGCAGAGCGGCGGCTACCTGGGCGCATTCCTGATCGCCACGCTCGCTTCCGGTTACGTCATGTACGGTTTCGACACCGCCAGCTCGCTCGGCGAGGAGACCGTGGAACCGCGCCGCACCGCGCCCAAGGCGATTCTGCGAGCCCTCTTGGCCTCCTTCGTGATCGGCGGCGCCATTCTGGTGTTCGCGGTGCTGTCCGCGCCGAATCTCGACGACGAGATGCTCGGCACGGCGGGCGGCGGTTTGCAGTACATCGTCGAGCAGGTGATGGGCGGAACGCTGGGCAAGATCATGGTGGTGTGCATCGCCATCGCGGTGACCGTGTGCGCCTTGGCCGTGCACACCGCAGCCATCCGCCTGACCTTCGCCATGGCTCGCGACAATGCGCTCCCGTTCAGCGCGCAGCTGGCCCGGGTGAGCGACAAGCACAAGACGCCGGTGGTGCCGGCGGTGGTGATCGGCCTGCTGGCGGCGCTCATTCTGGTCGTCAATATCGGTCAGCCGAAGGTGTTCACGGTGATCACCTCGATTGCCGTGATCATGATCTACCTCGCGTACCTGGGCGTCACCGCGCCCATGCTCTACCAGCGGCTGCGCGGCAACTGGCCCGCCGAAGACCTGGCCGCGGGCGGATATTTCACCATGGGGCGCTGGGGTATGGCGGTCAATGTCTTCGCCGTGCTGTGGGGCCTGGGCATGGCGATCAACCTGGCCTGGCCGCGCCCGGCCATCTACGGCAGCCCCTGGTACTACACCTGGGGCGCGTTCCTCTACATCGGCGCCATCCTGGCCGCGGGCCTGATCTGGTTCGCGCTGCGGGGAACTCGCGTCATCGGCGTGCTCGCCGGGCATGCCGCCGCACCGGCTCGGGTGGTGTCATGACCGACGCCTTCGACTATGTGATCGTCGGCGGCGGCTCGGCCGGGTGTGTGGTGGCGGCCCGGCTCAGCGAGGACCCGGAGGTGACGGTCTGCCTGCTGGAGGCCGGTCCCTCCGATGTCGGCGACGACAAGATCCTGCGGCTGGCCGACTGGATGCACCTGCTCGAATCCGGTTACGACTGGGACTATCCGGTGGAACCGCAGGACAGCGGCAACAGCTTCCTACGCCACTCGCGGGCCAAGGTGCTCGGCGGCTGCTCCTCGCACAATTCGTGCATCGCCTTCCACCCGCCCGCCGAAGGGCTCGACGAGTGGGAAGCCATGGGCGCGACCGGCTGGGGCGCGGACGGGCTGCTGCCGTATGTGGCCAAGCTCGAACGCAATACGGCCGCGGCCGCCCATCACGGCCGTAGCGGGCCGGTCGAGATCCGCGATGTGCCGCCCAAGGATCCGTGCGGCTATGCGGTGCTGGAGGCCGCCGCCAAGGTGGGATTGCCTACGGTGCAATTCAATCGGGGCGAAACCGTGCGCAATGGCGCGGGCTGGTTCCAGATCAATGCCGACGGTGACAATATCCGGCAGTCGTCTTCGCACGCCTACCTGCATCCCGTCCTGGGTAAACGGTCCAATCTCACCGTGCGCACCGGCTGCTGGACCAGCGAAATCCTGTTCGACGAAACGAATTCCGCCATCGGTGCGCGGTACAGGCGACCGGACCTCACCGGCTTCGACACCGTGCACGCCCGGCGGGAAGTGATCGTCAGCACCGGCGCCATCGACACTCCGAAGCTGCTCATGCTTTCCGGCATCGGCCCGGCGGAACACCTGCGGGACATGGGAATTCCGGTGCGGGTGGACGCGCCCGGAGTCGGCGCCAATCTCGATGATCACGTCGAGGGCCTGGTGTTCTGGGAAGCCGCCCGGCCCATGATCACCTCGTGCACCCAGTGGTGGGAGATCGGCGTCTTCGCCACCACCGTCGCCGGTCTCGACCTGCCGGACCTCATGATGCACTACGGCAGCGTGCCCTTCGATATGAACACGGTGCGCTGGGGCTATCCCACCACTGACAATGGCTTCTGCCTGACTCCCAATGTGACGCAAGGATATTCGCGCGGTACGGTGCGGCTGCGCTCGCGCGACTTCCGTGACAAGCCGCGCGTGGACCCGCGCTACTTCAGCGATCCGGACGGGCACGACGAGCGCGTCATGCTGCACGGCATCCGCCTCGCCCGCCGCATGGCCGAGCAGACCCCGCTGCGCGACTGGGCGGCCCGCGAACTTGCACCCGGCCCGGACGCCGTCACCGACGACGAATTGCTCGAATACCTGCACCGCACCCACAACACCGTCTACCACCCGGCCGCCACCGCCCGCATGGGCGCGGTCACCGACCCCATGGCGGTGCTCGATCCGCACCTGCGGGTCAAAGGCGTGCGGCGGCTGCGCGTGGTCGATGCCTCGGCCATGCCGAAACTGCCCGCCGTGAATCCCAATATCACCATCATGGCCATGGGGGAGAAGTGCGCCGAGCTGATCAAGACGAAAACCTAGCGACACCTACACTGGTCGTGTTATGGCTACGCGAGCGGGCGAGGGGTCCGGCAATCGTCGAGACGGCGCGGCAGCGGTGCAGTCGGTAGACCGCGCGCTGGCGGCCCTGGAGATCGTGGCCAAACTGGGGACGGCCGGGGTCACCGAGATCGCGGCCGAGCTCGGGGTGCACAAATCCACGGTGTCGCGGCTCATCGCGGTGCTCGAAGCCCGCGGCTATGTCGAACAGCTCTCCGAGCGCGGCAAATACCGGCTCGGGTTCACCGTGGTGCGGCTGGCCGGATCCACCAGCGCGCACCTGGATCTGCCGCGGCAGAGCCAGGACGTGTGCGACGCCCTGGCCGCCCGCGTCGGCGAGACCACCAATGTGGCGATCCTCGACAGCGATCGCATAGTGAATGTCGTGGAGGCCGTCGGATCGGCCGGTATCGCGCTGCGCACCTGGGTCGGCCAGAGCTGCCCGGCGCACGCCACCTCCAGCGGAAAGGCCCTGCTGTCGGAGTTGCCCGCGGCGGATCTGCGCGCTCGGCTGGCCCGCCGCCTGGAATCCTTCGCGCCCAACACCATTACCGACCTCGGTGTCCTGCGCACGCAGCTGGAGCAGGTGCGTGCGCAGGGCTGGGCGGCCTGCGAGGAGGAGCTCGAGATCGGCCTGAACGCCGTCGCCGCGCCCATCCGGGACGGCGAAGGCCGGATCATTGCCGCGCTCAGCGTCTCCGGGCCGTCGTATCGTCTTCCGCCGGAACGCTTTCCGGATATCGCCGCGCAGGCCGTCGAATCCTGCCGGACGATCGGCCGGCGACTCGGCTACACCGGCTGACTCAGTGCGGGACGGGCACCGAATCCGGGGCGTAGACCCCGAGCAGCACGCCCGCCGCCAGCCCGAGGAACGCGGCCGCCAGCAACGACAGCGGCACGAAGACGAACGGCAGCACCACCCGCACGGTCGATGCGTTCAAATTCCTGTGCCGCCCTGACATCGCTGACCCCTTCACCCGCTGCTGAACCCTGACCCTTTACGAAGGTAACGAGTTTAGCCGAGGTGGGCAAATGTTCAGCAACTATGAATGAGGCCCCCGTCATGCTCGGCAGACGGGGGCTCGCCATTTCAGGACAGATGGATAGGGAATGCAGCCACATCGTTCTGGGTGAGCACCGGCAGATTGGTGATCTCCTCCGGCGGCACGGCCAGCCGCAGCCCCGGGAAACGATCGAACAAGGCGGGCAAGCCGATTGCCGCCTCCAGCCGGGCCAGCGCCGCACCCGGGCAGATGTGCGGACCGTAGCCGAAGGAGATATTGCGGCTCGCCGTCGGCCGCGTGACATCGAACTCGTCGGCGTCCTCGCCGTGAATGGCGGTATCGCGACCCACGGCGCGATAGGAGATCACCACGCCCTCACCCTTCTCGATGACGGTGTCGCCGAGCGTGATGTCCTCGGTGGCGAAGCGCATGAGCAGGTGGATGACCGGCCCGTCGTAGCGCAATGTCTCCTCGATGGCCTGCTTCCACTCCACATCGCCGCCGCGCACCTTGGCCAGCTGCTCGGGCCGGGTCAGCAAGGCGCGCACGGCATTCAGGATCAGGCTGACCGTGGTCTCGTGCCCGGCGGCGACCAGCGCCTTGAGATTGCCGACCACCTCCTCCTCGGTGAGCGGCTCGCCGCCCTCGTCGGCCAGGATGAGCGCGCTGGTGAGATCGTCACCGGGCGCGGCGGTCTTGCGCCGGACCATCTCGGTGAAATAGACGTGCATATCCTCGATGATCTGCAGGCGCTCGTCCTGCGGCGTGACCATCGAGAAGAACTTCTTGTACCACTCCAGCAGCATCGCCTGATCGGACCGCTCGACGCCCATGAGCTCGCTGATCACCCGCATGGGCAGCGGATAGGCGAACACCTGCTTGAGGTCGACGACCGCGCCGTCGCGGCCGGCCTCCGCCAGATCGTCCAGGAGTTCCTTGGTGAGCCGCTCGATGGACGGCCGCAGCGCTTCCAGCCGGCGCGGCGTGAGCGCCTGGGTGGTCTTGATGCGCAGCCGCCGATGCTCGGCCCCGTCCACGGTGAACATGGAACGACCGGCATCGATCATGCCGATGAGCGGCCACTGCCGGGTCACCACGCCGGAGGTCCACAGCCCCCAGGAGTTGATGTCCTTGACCAGGCGGGTGTCGGTCAGCAGCCGGCGGGCCAACTGGTGGTCGGTGACGGTCCAGGCGGGCACCCCCAGCAGCTCGATACGGGTGAGCGCCCCGGCTTCGCGCAGTCGCGCGGTCTCCCCGGCCAGGTCGCCCACCATCGGATCGATGGCGATGGCGTGCGGGCATGCTGAACTCACTGGAAACCTCCGACTGCGCGAACTGGGCTGAAAACAACGGGTAGAGAAGTCATTCCGCGCAGGAACGGAGAGGGCCGCCGCACCAGGTTCTGCGCCGGCACGGCCAGGTCGATATCGGGCAACCGGTCCAGCAGCACCTCGATGCCGGTCCGGGCAATGATCTCGGCAATGTGCTGCGCCGGGAACGGGCAGCGGTATTCGCCGTGGCTGAACGCGAAATGCGCGCTGTTGCCGGTGTACACGGCGGCATCGGAGACCTGTTGGCGCACATGCGGATCGGCATTGGCCGCGGCCAGGCCGAGCAGCAGCATGTCACCGGCGCGAATCACCTTGTCGCCCAGGCGGGTATCGCGGGCGGCCCAGCGGCCGGCGAGGATCTGGGTGGGGGTGTCCTCCCAGAGCACCTCGTTCATGGCCTGGCCGACACTGCGCCGGCCGCCGCCCAGGGCGGCGGCGAAGCGATCGTCGGTGAGCATGAGCCGCACCGAGTTTCCGATCCAGTCCGAGGTCGGCAGCTGACCGGCGGCCACCACGGCCATCAGATCGAGCATGTACTCCTCGTCGGTGAACGGCTCGGGATAGGCCAGCATGCGCGAGACCACGTCATCACCGGGCTCCGCGCGCTTGCGGGCGACGAGCTGACCCATGGCCTGACCGAATTGCATATGCGCCGCTTGGGCATCCGCGCCGCCGTCGGCCAGAGTCTTCATGGTCCAGGCCAGGTGCGGGCCCTCCTCGTCGGGAATTCCCATGAGCCAGGCCAGGGCCAGCACCGGCAGCGGTTCGGAGAACTCCGCGACCAGGTCGGCGGTGCCGCGGCCGCAGAAGGCATCGATCAGCCGGTCGGCCAGATTCTCGGTGACACGGCGCAATTCGAAGGGATCGACCGCTTCCAGGGCGGGCTCCACCATGGCCACGTGCCGGCGGTGCTCGGCCCCGGCGGTGAAATAGATCGACGGCATGGGCTGGCCGACCATCGGCAGCAGCGGCCAGTCCTCGGGGATATTTCCCCACTGGTTCCACAGGCTCACATCGCGCGGGAACAACTCCGGGGAGTTGGTGACCTGATGCATCTCCCGATAGCCGATGACCAGCCAGGCGGGCACCCCGCCGGGCAGCTCCACCGCCACCACCGCACCGTGATCGCGGCGCATCTCGTGGTAGAGGGCATGCGGATCGGTGTGGAAGCGGGGGCCGCTGAGCGGGACGACGCCGTGCTGCACCGGGCAGCCACCGGCTTGCGCGGGCGAGGTCATTGCGGGTTCTCCGGGTTGTAGAGGTGTTCGACGAGCGTGATCAGCACGCTCTTACAGGAATCCCGGTAGCGGGCATCGCATTCGATGAGCGGCACCTGCGGGTCCAGGTCCAGCGCCTCGCGCACCTCGTCCACGCCGGCGGCGTCGCCGAAGTTGTTGCACGCCACGATGAACGGCGTGCGCTGATGCTCGAGCCGGTCGATGGCGTACCAGGAGTCGGTGATGCGCCGCGGATCCACCAGCACGATGGCGCCCAGTGCGCCGGTGAACAGCCGGTCCCACAGGAACCAGAAGCGTTCCTGCCCGGGCGCTCCGAACAGGTACAGCACGTGCTCATCGTCGATGGTGATGCGGCCGAAGTCGAAAGCCACCGTGGTGGTGGACTTTCCGGGCGCGAGCGTCGGATCGTCTACGCCGTAGCCGACCTGCGTCATGGTGGCTTCGGTGTCCAGCGGGCGGATTTCGCTGACGGAGCGGACCATGGTGGTCTTGCCCACGCCGAAACCGCCCACGATGACGATCTTGAGACCCTGGCTGGCATTGGCGCTCAGCGGTGCGTCGGCGCGGGCGGGCCGGGGGTCAGAGATTGCGGAGTCCAACGAGCACCTTCTCCAGGGTGGTGGTGTCGGGCAGCGAATTCCACGCGCCGGTGGTGTACCGCGGATGCCGCACGGTGATCTTCCCGGCGTGCAGCAGATCCGACAGCAGAATGGTGGCGATGCCCACCGGGAGCCGCAGCTCCGCCGCGATCTCCACCACCGCGGTGGGGCGGCGGCACATATCGAGAATCGCGGCATGCTCGGACTGCATGCCCGGTGCCGGATCGCATTCGCTCACAACGAGAGTGACGAGATCGAAGGCGTCGGAATCCGGGCGGCTGCGGCCGCCGGTCAGCGTGTACAGCCGGTCCGGATTCTCGTCTGGCCTGGTCACGACACGCTCGCTCCCCGGACTCTGGGCGCGGCGGCGAGATGTTCACCGAGCTGCTCCACCAGTTCCCGCATATTGTGGCCGACCAGGCCCGCATCGGCGTCCTCGGCGGCGACCACCGCGATATGCGCGCCCACACCGGCCTCCACGATGAACAGGATGCCGCCGTAGAACTCGGTCATGGACTGCCGCACACCGCCGCGCCCGTCCCCGAATTCCACGGAGGCGCCGTGCGAGAGGCTCTGAATACCCGCGGCAATGGCGGCCAGCTGATCGGCGCTGTCATTGCCCAGTTCGGCGGTGTGGCAGATCTTGAGCCCGTCACCGGACAGCAGCAGGGCGTGCCTGGCGCGCGGGGTGCGGACGAGCAGTTGCTCCAGCAGCCAGCCCAGCTGCGTGGCGGAGGGTGTCATCGATCGGTCTCCAAGGGCGCGGACGGGGAAGGTGTTGCGGTGCCGCCATTCTCGCCGCCGTTCATCGCACGCTGGAAGGCGCCCATATTCGAGGGCGACGGCGGGCGGAACGAAGCGAGCGGTTGCGGCGAACCGGGTGCGGACAAACCGTCGGGATGCACGGCGGCCAGCGTGCTACCGCGCCGCCGCTTGGGCAGTCCGGAACCGGTGGAAGCGGGAGCCTCAGTGGATTGGCTTGGAACAGAGGCGATATCGGCCGAAGGCGCGTACGCGGAATGCGCGGGATCGAGATCGGCCAGCGGCGGCGGAGTCCCGAAAAGCGCCTGCGCACTCTCGGAGAGCCCCGTATCCGCCGAGGACAGCGCAGGACTCACCACGGCCCCCTGTGCCATGTCCGAATACCCGGCGCGGACGGGGGTCTCGCGGCTTTCGCCCGCGGCGGGGCCGGAGGGGAGCGCACGGTTCTCGTCCGCGGCGGCACCAGCGGGCAGCTCGCGGTATTCGCCTGCGGCGGCGCCGGACGGAAGCTCGCGGCTCTCGCGGGTCGCGGCACGCGACGGGAGCGCGAGATTTTCGCCGGTGTCCGTGCGCGAGGGCAGTTCGTGGTGGCTTTCCGCCGCTGTCGTGCGGGACGGGAGCACGCGGCGTTCGCCCGTGCCGGAAACGGCCGGCAGTTCCCGGCTGTCACTCGCCGACACGCGGGAGGGGAGCTCGCGGCTCTCGCTCGCGGTGGTGCGGGAGGGGAGAGCGTCGGTGCGGGTGCGCTGGGTGTCTGTCGACGGGCGGGTGGGCAATGTCGCCACGGCCGTGAGGGATCCGGTGTTGCGCTCCAGGCGGGTGGTGAGCTCGCGCGGTACCACCACGACGACCGCGGTGCCGCCGATGGCCGAGGGCCGGTAGGAGACGGTGAGTTCGTGTTTGCGGGCCAGGTGGCCGACAACGGCCAGGCCCAGGCGGGTGCCGGACAGCGAGGAGAGGTCGGAGCTCTGGTCGCCGCGGCCGGAGACGGTCGATTCGGCTCGGCGCAGGGCGGATTCGCTCATGACCAGGCCGCTGTCCTCGATGGTGATCACCACGCCCGCGGGCACCTCGGCCGCGTACACGTGCACCTCGGTGGTCGGCGGGGAGAAGTTGCAGGCATTGTCGAGCAGTTCGGCGAGCGCGTGCATGACGCCTTCGGCGGCGTGACCGGCGATGGCTATCTCGGCCACGGCGCGCAGCCGCACCCGCTGATAGCCCGCGACCCGGCCCATGGCGCCGCGCAGGATGGACTCCATGCCAATGGGTTTGGCCCAGCGCCGCCCGGTGCGCGCGCCGCTCAGCACGGCAATGCTGTCCGCGAGCCGGCCCGCCTGTGCGGTGCGGTGATCCAGTTCCAGCAGATCGCCGAGCACCTTCGGATCCGCGTGCCGATGCTCCATCTCCCGCAACTCGGCCAGCATGCTGGTGCTCATGGCCTGCATGCGCCCGGCCGCGCCCGCGAACGCGGCCATGGCGGCGGCGCGGCGGTTGTCGCTGTCCTTGGCTTCGCGCGTCTTGGCGGCGAGGGCCTGCTCCAGCGGTTCGACGCGGGCCTGTAGCTCATCGATCAGGGCGTTCGCCTCGGCCGCATAGGAATCGATGCGCGCCTGGGCCCGCGCTTCGGCCGCAGTCGCGACGTCGTGCGTCCGCGCCTCGGCGGCAGCCGTGACATCCCGCATCCGCGCCTCGGCCGCGGCGGCGCTGTCCCGGGCCCGCGCGACCTGGCCGCGGTAGTACACCGCCATGGTCACGGCCGCGCACAGCAGTACCGCCGCCGTCGCCCCGCCCGCTATCAGTGGTATCCGAAAGTCCTCCGGCGCAGCGTAAACCGCTGCCGCGACCGCCGCGGCGGTGAGCACCACACACGTCGACAGCGTCCGAACGGGCAGGCGCGCACTCCGAACGGCTTCGTTCGCACCGTCCGGAGGATTCGATGACTCCGACAAGCTTTCGCACTTCCGCACTCACGTTCACCGAGGCAGCTGCACCGGTGCGGTCGAGCCCCGCCGGTTGCCACGTCAAATAGGCGGACCGGCAAGAGGATTCGGACCTAGCGGACGAGCATAGGCTTCTGAGACGGTCCGCGCTACCCGAGGGCGAACCCGGCCACAAGCGCGATCCCGATGAGCAAGATCCGCGCAACCGAGTTGTAATCTGCTGTGTCGCGGGCGTTTCCGCAGCACCCGGCGGTGGCCGGGTCAATCCTCCAGGTCGAGGGGATACTCGTCGATCTCCGCCGCCGCGTCGTCCGCGGCTCCGGCGCGGGCGGTGCCGATGAGCGCGGCAAGGGCGTACGCCAGCACCGGGATACCGCCGATCAACCCCTTGTAGTCGCCCAGGTGAACCTCGGGCAACAGCAGCGTCACCAAGCGGACGGCACCGAAGACGAGCCCGAGCGCGCCGCCGAGCATGAAGATCGCGATGGGCGTGCGGAACCGCTCCGGCACCGTCCGATAACTGATCGCCGCCGCCAGCAGTATTGCCGCATTGACGGCGACCGCCATGACGCCGACCACCCACTTGTGCGCATCCACGAGCGTGGCATCCGGCTCGTTCGGGTCATAGGTGATCAGGATCGCCGCCTCCGCGACCACCAGCATGGTGTAGGCCGCCCGGATCAGCCCGGGCTTGCACCAGGCTTGCGCGATCGAGATGACAATGAGCGTCCCGCCCGCCACATACGCCGTGCTGGCCACCAGATCCGGCAGCAACTCCAGCCCGATCGCCGAATCGATCCGCTCCTCCGCCCACCGATTCAGCGCGGGCGTGCGCAGCAGTGCCCACAGCCCGAGCAGCGCCAGACCCAGCGTGAGCGGCCGCGATTCCGGACTCGGCCACCGCCGCGCCCGCATCGCCACCGTCACCGCCACAACCACCGCGGCAAGAATCGGAACGGCATTGGTCACCGGGACAGCTTCACCCCCATCGACCCGTTCGCCCGAGTCCGCCACGCCGTCATCGCGAGGCGGGCTCGCGGTCGGGCAGTTGCCGCATGCGTGCACTGGCGATGAGCGAACCGATCGAGAACGCGAAGATGGGAATGCTCACCACCGGCGCCCACGCCTCGATCTGCGCCCCCGCCGGCCGCACCAGTGTCGCCACCCGGATCACCGCCAGCACCAACCCCGCGACCCCACCGGCGATGAACAACCCCAGCGGCAGCCGGAACCGCTCCGGCACATCGCGATAGCTCAACAGCGCGGCCACCAGGACAGCCGCATTCCCGACGATCCCGGCAATGGCCAGGATCCACAGATGCGTATCGAGAGTCCGGTCCGTCGGATTCGTTGGGTCATAGGTCAGCAGCAGCGTCGCCTCGACCACGATCAACCCCACATAGAACGCCTTCTTCAACACCGGCCGCCCCCACGCGTCCGCCACCGCCACCCCGATCAACCCCCCGGCCGCCACCAGCGCGACATCGGCGGCCAGCCCGGGCAGACTCTCGAAATGCCCACCGGGCAGCGTCAATTCATTGGCCGACCGATTCACCGCCGGGGTTCGCAAGATCGCCCACAGCGCCAGCAATGCGATCCCCACCGTGAACGGCCGCGATTCGGGCGCACTCCACCGCGGCAGCCGAACCGCCGCCGCGGCGAGCGCGAGCATCGCCGCCAGAATCGGCACCACATTGCTCACCGGAACAACCTCGCGCCCGCCTCCCCGTGCGATGGCCTCCGCTTCCCCTCATCCCCCTCTTTGTCCCGCCGCAACAACTCGGTGAGCAGCTGCCGGGTAGTGGCCTGCCGAATAGCACTACCGGATCCGGCGCGCTGCGCCTCGGCTTCGGTAATGATCCCCGCGACCACCTGCACCTCGACCGGATTGGCCGAATACGCCCGCGCAATCTCGATCAACGTCTCCACCGGCGGCGTCGCCAACGCCAAATGCCGAGCCAGCGTGGCTTGCGGAATCCCGGTCACCACCGCTATAGCCCGAGTGCTGTCACCCCCGGTCAGCTCATCCACCCACTGTTTCAGCTGCTCATGCACCGTCCAATCATGGCACGCGGCTGTCTCACTCCCGGTTCGGGCGCGGGGCATGTTCGAGGCCCGGTGGTGCGTGCCGAACCCGCGATGGTGCCGCGCCGGGCTCACGACCCGATGCTGTTTTCCGTGGGGACGGCGACCGCGCGCCCGTGGGTCAGAACGTGGGTGATGAGGGTGAGTTCCGCGTTCGTCAGAGTGGGCAGCTCGGTGGTTACCGCGGTCGAGGTTCGAGCCGTGTCGTTCTCGTCGGCAAGTCCGCCGATGACGCTCGGCCAGACGAATCCGAAGCCCGCAATGAGCAGTGCGGACATGGCGGCGATGGCGAGGAGGACGGCGGCGATGGCGATGAGGAAGAGCTTGAGCATGACCGGGTGGGGGCTCAGCGGCTGCCGGTGCGGACGCCGTCTCGGATCTGGTACACGCGGGAGGTGGTGATGTCGCCGGCGGCCTTGGCGATGAGGAAGACGCGTTCGCCGGAGAGGGTGGCGTCCTTGATCTTCTCGCGCCAGAGGGCGTCGGCGGCCTGGGCGGCCTGCTTGGCGGCCTCGCGGGCGGCGGTGGCCTCGCGGATGTCATTGAGGTGGTGACGGGTCGTCTGCATCGGGTCTCCCAGGGGATTGCTGGTTCGTTGCTGAATTGAAGGTAGAAGGGATGATGACTCGCAGTCAAGGCTTCATGTCTTGAAAATGACTCACTATCGAGTGGGTTAAAGCCGGATTGCAAGGTCATGGGCTTGAAAAACTTGATTGTTGCGATGGACACAGGGCGCTGGTTTGTGGAGTGAATGTGACTCGGTGTGCGTCAGATGTAGTTCGGTTTGTTCACCCGGGGCGTAATCCGCGCAGCACGGCTTGACCTCAATCGCGCTCGAGGTTCGAAGGTGGGGGAGTCGGTTGACGTCGAGAGAGAGGTAGTGCGATGCGGGTTGTGCAGGCCAAGGCATTCGGGGAGCCGGAAGTGCTGAGCGTGACGGAAGGGCCGGAACCGGTGGCGGGCGAGGGGGAGGTCGTGGTCGCCGTGGCGGCGATCGACGTCATGTTCCTCGACACGCTGCTGCGCAGTGGATGGGCGAAGGATTTCTTCCCGGTCGAGCCGCCGTTCGTGCCGGGCGGAGCGGTCGCGGGAGTGGTCGAGTCGGTCGGAGCGGGCGTGGATGCCGGGTGGATCGGCAAGCGGGTCGCCACCGCCACGGCCGCGAGCGGGATCGGACGGGGGACGCCGACGGGCGGCTACGCGGAGAAGGCGCTCGCCAAGGCCGACACCTTGGTCGCCGTGCCGGAGGGGCTCGGCTTGGAGCAGGCGGTGGCGCTGGTGCACGACGGCCGGACCGCGCTGGCGGTCATGGGCCGGGCCGCGATCCAGCCGGGGGAATGGGTGCTCATCACCGCCGCGGCGGGCGGATTGGGCACGCTCTTGATCCAGATGGCCCGGGCGGCGGGCGCACAGGTGATCGCGACAGCACGCGGAACGGCGAAACTCGAACTGGCGCAACGACTCGGCGCGAATGCCGTGGTCGACTACTCGAATGACGGCTGGGTGGAGGAGGTCGAGAAGCGCACCGGCGGTGTGCAGGTCCTGCTCGACGGGGCCGGTGGCGAGACCGGGCGCGCGGCGATGCGGGCACTCGCGACCGGCGGCAGGATCCTCGGATACGGCAATGCCGCAGGAGGATTCGCCGCCTTCGATGCCGAAGCCGCTGCGGCGCAGGGCATTGCCATCGTCCCGCTGTTCGAGATCAGCGCTGGCGAGGTCGACTGGAACGCCCTGCTCGAACGAGCGCAGGCCGAGGCGGCCGATGGGCGGTTGGAGGTCGTCATCGGGCAGCGCTTCCCACTCGATCAGGCGGCCGCCGCGCACACCGCCATTGCCGCCCGGAGCGCGATCGGCCGCACCATCCTCACGGTCTGATTCGGCCGAGTCGACGGTCTGATCCGGCCGAGCCGAGGCCAGATCGGCCGGGCCTCACGAGAGGTCCGGCCGAGTCTCGCGGCCGGGTCCGCCCGGGCCCGCACGGGTTCGTTCCGCCGGACCTGGCGCCCAGGTCCGGCGTGTCGGGAACGTTTTTCCTGGTCCCCGGCTTGCAGACGGGCAAGCTGGATACGGGTCGAACTCGACGCGGAGGTGGCTGTGCGCTATCGAGCTGGGTTGATCGGGGCGGTCGCCGTGGGGGTCTGGGCCTGGCTGGCGCCGCTCGCCGCCGCGGATCCGGGCGAGGCGAATCCCGTCCTGCCGGTGCCGGGCGACGCCGAGCCGGTGCCCCCGCGAACGGCCATCTCCCTGCGCTCGGTGGTGCCGGGGGTGCGATGGGGCACGGCGAACGAGACCGAGACCCGGGCGGGTCTGTCCATCGCCAAGCTCTACCTGGCCGACTACGCGCTGCGGCACGGTGACGGCTCGGCGCAGGACAAAGAGCTGGGGGAGCGCATGATTCGCGACTCCGACGACAGCGCGGCGGCCGTGATCGCGGCGAAGTATCCGTACGCCATCGACTCCATCGCCGCCGAATACGACCTCCCCGCCACCCGCGGCAACGACGACTGGGCCATGTCCTCGACCAGCACCGCGGACGTCGCCGACTTCCTCCTGGTGAAACTGCGCAGCGATCCGGACAGCCCCGTCCTCGAATGGATGTCCGATCCGAGCGAGATCGCGATCGACGGCACCGTCCAGGACTGGGGCACCGCTCGACTCCCGCACGTCACCGGCACCAAATGGGGCTGGTCGGACCTGGGCGTCCCGGAAGTGGCCTCCGCTTCGTTCGGCCCCGGCTTCACCGTCTCCGCCCACACCTACGGCACCTCCGAAGAGCACACCGACGACATCCTCGCCGCCCTCCCCACCGTCCTCGCCGCCCTCCTCGACGAGTTCTGATGCTGGACATGCGATCACCGGGAACTGGTGGCGGCATCGGCCGAGCAGCCCCCGCCACCAGTTCCCGGTCGGTGCTGTTTCAGATTCTGTGGGGTGACGGGGGCCACTGGGCGCGCCTCTTGCCGGGCGAATAGTTTTAGTTTCACAATAATTGTGTGTCTACAACTATTGGTGAGTTGAGCAAGAATCGGAAGACGTTGATCCTGGTGACGTGCTGTCTCAGCCTGCTCATCTCATCGATGGACGCGACCATCGTGAATGTGGCGCTGCCGGCCATCCGCGAGGATCTGGGCGCTTCGGTGTCGCGGTTGCAGTGGATCGTGGACGTCTACACGCTCACGCTGGCCAGCCTGCTCATGCTCTCGGGCGCGACCGCGGATCGCTTCGGCCGCCGGCGGATGTTCCGGATCGGCCTGCTCGTCTTCGCGACCGGTTCGCTGCTGTGCAGCCTGGCGCCCACCATCGAAATCCTCATCGGCGCACGGTTCTTGCAGGCCGTCGGCGGCTCGATGCTGAATCCGGTGGCCATGTCGATCATCACCACCGTCTTCACCGGGAAGGTGGAACGCGCACGCGCCGTGGGTGTCTGGGGTGCGGTGGTGGGCATCTCGACCGCCATGGGCCCGCTGGTGGGCGGCGGGTTGATCGATAGCCTGGGCTGGCAGTCCGTGTTCTGGATCAACCTGCCGATCTGTGCGATCGCCCTCGTCCTCACGACCCTCTTCGTGCCGGAATCGAAGTCGGCCACCCGGCGCGGTGTCGATCCGATCGGTCAGCTGCTGGCCATCGCGGTGCTGTTCACGCTGGTGTTCGGCCTGATCGAAGGCGAACCGGTGATCTTCCTGGCGACCGCCGCCGCCCTGGCCGCATTCGTGTGGCACGAGGCCCGCCATCTCGCGCCGTTCATCGATCTCCGCTTCTTCCGCAGCTTCCCGTTCGCCTCGGCCACCGTGATCGCGGTCTGCGCCTTCGCGGCGCTGGGCGCCTTCCTGTTCGACATGTCGCTGTATCTGCAAGGCACCCGCGGCTTTTCGGCCGTGCACACCGGTCTTCTCTACCTGCCCATGGCGCTCGGCATGCTGATCTTCTCCCCGCTGTCCGGACGCCTGGTCGGCCGGCACGGCACCCGGCCCTCACTGCTGGCCGCGGGCACGCTCATGACGGTGGCCGCCGTCGGCCTGACCCAGCTGCGCCCGGATACGCCCATCTGGCTGCTGATCGTCGTATTCACCGTCTTCGGAATCGGTTTCGGCATGGTCAATGCCCCGATCACCACGGCCGCGGTCAGCGGTATGCCGCTGGATCGGGCGGGCGCGGCCTCGGCGGTCGCCTCCACCAGCCGGCAGGTGGGCGTCAGCATCGGCGTGGCCCTGTGCGGCGCGCTGGCCGGGGGCGGTCTGTGGTGGACCATCGCCGCGCTGACCGCGGCGGTCACCGGGCTCGGCGTGGCCGCCAATACCGCGTGGGCGTACGGTACCCGGGATCGCGTCGCACCATTGCTCGAACAGAAGGCCCCCGCCCATGCCGGATGACTCGCCCACGCCCGATGAGGTCTGGCGCATGCTCACCACTTTGGTGATGGATTCGCGCGACGTCTACCGGCGCGCTGTCATCGAGCGAACCGGCTTGCCGTTCAGCCGGATTCGCATTCTGCGCCGCCTGCGCGGTGGGCCCCTGACCGTCAAGGAACTCGCGCACGCCGCCACCATGGACGCCCCCGCGGCCACCGTGGCCATCACCGATCTCGAGGAGCGCGGGCTGGTCGTGCGCGAGATCGACGCGGCCAATCGGCGGCGCAAACTGGTGTCGCTCACCGATACCGGCCGTGAGGTGGTGGCCACCGCGCTGGCCACGCCGGACCCCGCGCCGCCGCGCGTCACCGAGCTGAGTGCGGGAGACCTGCGCACGCTGCGTGACCTGCTGCACAAGCTCGAACACTGAATTCCGGCCTGTCCGGATCATGTTTGCGCCGATCTGCCCCTACGGTGGGATGGTGCGACAGCGACGGATGAAGGCGATGGCGGCGATCTGCGGTGCACTCCTGACCGCGGCGAGTGGTGTGGCGTCGGCAGCGCCCACGAGTCCGGCGGGCCCGCTCCCGGCGTCACCCGTGCGGCCGATCTTCGGGCAGACCGTCGTGATCGATCCCGGCCACAATGGCGGCGGCGCCGCACAACCCGATGTCATCAACGCGCATGTCCCGGACGGTCGCGGCGGGACGAAACCGTGCAATACCACCGGCACCAACAGCAATAGCGGCTACGCCGAGCACGCCTTCACCTGGGATGTGGCCCAGCGCGTGCGGGATGCGCTCACGCTGCGGGGGATTCGGGTGATCATGACCCGCGACAGCGACACCGGGGTGGGGCCGTGCGTGAACGAGCGCGGGTCGCTCGGCAATTCGGTCGGCGCGGCGGCCGTGGTGTCCATTCACGCCGATGGCGCGGCGGCCGGGGCGCACGGGTTCCATGTCGCCCATTCGTCGCCACCGCTGAACGACGCGCAAGGCGAACCCTCGGTTCGGCTGGCCACCATGTTGCGCGACACCATGGTCGGCGCGGGCTTCGTGCCGTCGACCTATACCGGCTCCGAGGGGCTGAACCCGCGTCCCGATCTGGCCGGGCTGAACTTCTCCGAACGTCCGGCGGCCCTGGTGGAATGCGGCAACATGCGTGACCCGGGTGATGCCGCGCTCATCGAATCACCGGACGGGCGGGCGCGATTCGCGAACGCCATTGCCGACGCCATCGCCGCGTACGTCGGCTAGTCCCGCACCCGCCCGGCTACCACACCGGCCTGCCCGGCGTACGGCGCGGTGTGTCGATCCGTCCGGTTTGCCGTGAGTAAATTGGCCACGACATTGCTGGTTTCGGGTAACCGGACTGACGGGTTCCGGGAGGAATCACTTGACCACGACCGCCGAACGGTCCCGCTCGCGATTTGCCGCCTGGCTGCTCGAGGATGCCGGCGAGCAAGCGGCACAGCTCCCCGGGCCCATGGTCAAGCACACGCCGAAGGAGCATCGCCATCCGTGGTGGAAGGTCATGTGCCTGACCGGCGTCGACTATTTCTCCACACTCGGATATCAGCCCGGTATCGCCGCGCTGGCCGCGGGCGTGCTGTCGCCGCTGGCCACCCTCGTGCTGGTGGCCCTGACCCTGCTCGGCGCGCTGCCCGTCTATCGCCGCGTGGCCAAGGAGAGCCCGCACGGCGGCGGATCCATTGCCATGCTCGCCAACTTCCTGCCGAACTGGTGGGGCAAGCTGCTGATCCTGGTGCTGCTGGGCTTCGCGGCCACCGACTTCACCATCACCATGACGTTGTCGGCGGCCGACGGCGCCGCGCACATTGTCGAGAACCCGTACACGCCGGACTTCATGCACGGGCACAACCTGCTCATCACGCTCGTGCTGCTGGCCTTGCTGGCGGCGGTGTTCCTGAAGGGGTTCACCGAGGCCATCGGCATTGCGGTCACGCTGGTCGCGGTGTTCCTGGCGCTGAACCTGGTCGTCGCCGTGGTCGGTGTGATCGAGGTGATCCGGAACGCGCACCTGGTGACCGACTGGGGGCATCTGCTCACCGCGCAGCACGGCAGCCCGATCGCCATGATCGGCGTCGCGCTGCTGGTGTTCCCGAAACTGGCGCTGGGCCTGTCCGGGTTCGAGACCGGCGTGGCCGTCATGCCGCAGATCAAGGGCGACCCGGGCGATTCCGATGATTTCCCGCGCGGCCGCATTATCGGCGCCCGCAAGCTGCTGACCACCGCGGCGATCATCATGAGCTGCTTCCTCATCGTCTCCAGCTTCATTACGACGATCCTGATTCCGGACTCGGCCTTCCAGCCCGGCGGTGCGGCCAATGGCCGGGCCCTGGCGTATCTGGCGCACGAGCATTTGGGCAATGCCTTCGGCACCGTCTACGACGTCAGCACCATCGCCATCCTCTGGTTCGCGGGCGCCTCCGCCATGGCGGGTCTGCTGAATCTGGTTCCGCGTTACCTGCCGCGCTTCGGCATGGCGCCGGAGTGGGCGCGCCAAATCCGGCCGCTGGTACTGGTTTTCGCGACCGTCGCGTTCGGGATCACCTGGTATTTCGATGCCAGCGTGGATGCGCAGGGCGCGGCCTACGCCACCGGCGTCCTCGTGCTGATCACTTCGGCCGCGGTGGCGGTGACGCTGTCGGCCTGGCGTAAACAGCAGCGCGGCAGGGTGATCGCCTTCGGCGCGGTGTCGCTGATCTTCGTCTACACCACCATCGACAACATCATCGCCAAACCCGAAGGCGTGCACCTGGCCCTGTTGTTCGTGCTCGCGATCATCGTGGTGTCCTTCGCTTCCCGGGCTCGCCGCGCCTTCGAACTCCGCGCCGTCGAAGTGACCTTCGACGACAAGGCCGGACAGATCATCGACGACCTGGCCGCGCGCGGCGAGATCCGCATCGTCACCCACGACATCGATCAGCGGCAGCCCGAGGAATACGCGGAGAAGGAAGCCGATCAGCGCCGGGAGAGTCATATCCCCGACTCCGAGCCGATTCTCTTTCTCGAGGTGATCGTCAAGGATCCTTCGGAATTCAGCACGCACCTGCTCGTCACCGAGGTGGATGTGGCCCAGTACCACATCCTGAGCGTCGAAGCCGCCGCCGTCCCCAACTCCATCGCCGCCATTCTCCTGGCCATTCGCGACCGCACGGGCGTCATCCCGCACGTGTATTTCGAATGGACGGAAGGCAACCCGCTGATCAACCTGCTGCGCTTCATATTCTTCGGCGAAGGCGAAGTGGCGCCGGTGACCCGCGAGATCCTGCGCCGCGCGGTGCCGCGCCGGTCCCAGCGCCCCCATGTCCACGTGGACAGCTGATCGACAATCTAGATGTAACTCCTGGTTCCACACATAGGTAGAATGTTGCTACGCTCACGTAGCAATGCGGTGGCTGCGGGTGGTTTGCCCCGGTCACGGACATACGAACACCAGGAGTATCGATGAAGCTACTTCCGAAGCTGGGCCGCCGTGTGGTGACCGAACCCGGTGAGGTAGCCCTGCATGCCCGCAATGTGCAGTTCGACTGGTCCCGCACCGATCCGGTGTGGATCAAGGACGAGCCCATCGCGTCGCACGTACTCAATGCGCTGAGCATGCTGCTGCCCGAGGGCGAGCGCATGTTCCTGGTCACCTTCGGGGAGGCGCTCGAGCTGGTGCGGGACGAGAAGCTGCGCGAGGCCATGATCGGGTTCATCGGCCAGGAGTCGATGCATGCCGAGAGCCACAACGGGGCGCTCGAAGAGGTGCTGAAGACGCACGGGTACGACGTGGAACCCTATGTGCGGCAAGCGGAATACCTGTTCCGCAAGACCCTCGGCCCGCGCGAGATGGATTCGCCCGCCGCGCAACAGCAGCAGCTGGTCGAGCGGCTCGGCGTCATCGCCGCCCTCGAGCACTTCTTCGCGTGGCTCGGCGACTGGGTGCTCAATGCCGATCTGGAGCAGTTCGACGCCGACCCGCAGATGCTGGACCTGTTCCGCTGGCACGGCGCCGAGGAGGTCGAGCATCGCATGGTCGCCCACGACGTCGCCGAATACTTCGACGTCGGCTATGTCCGCCGCGGCGCGCTCATGCTGATGGTCTTCCCGATCTTCATCGCCCTGCTCGTGCGCGGCGCCAAGTTCCTGGTGCACCAGGACCCGAACCTGCCGAACCACCGCTATCCGATGCTCATCTGCCGCATCTTCGCGTCCATGTGGCGCGGCGCGGTGCCGGGCGTCCCGTCGCTGCTGGTGAGCGCGCTGTCGACGTTCAAGCCGGGTTACACCCCGGAGACGGTCGGCTCGACCGCCCAGGCGGTGGCCTACCTGGCGCAGTCTCCGGCGGCCCGGATGATGGCCTCGTGAGCGGAACTCGATCGGTTCCCAGCGAGCCGCCGCTCGACCTGTACGGCAAGGATCGCTCCGACCGCACCACCCGGGTTCTCGACTTCATCGCCGAATCCCGGCTGCGCTGGACCACTTTCGTCAATCGGAAGGAACCGCCGGCCCGGGTCGACGACCGGCGGCTGCCGCTGGTGGTCGTGGAACGCCGGGTGGAGGCCCACGACACCGATGTGATCAGCCTGCTGCTCACCGCGGCCGATGGCCGGAAGCTGCCGCAGTGGCGGCCGGGCGCGCACCTGGACCTGGAGTTGCCGTCGGGGCGGGTGCGGCAGTACTCGCTGTGCGGCGATCCGGCCGACCGAAACGCCTATCGCGTTGCGGTGCGGCGCATTCCGGATGGCGGCGGCGGGTCGCTGGAGGTGCACGACGCGCTGAAGATCGGTACGCCGGTCACGGTGCGCGGGCCGCGCAACGCCTTCCCGTTCGTGCTGCCCGGTTACGGATCTTCCGCCGCCCGAGTGCATTTCGTGGCGGGCGGCATCGGGATCACGCCGATTCTGCCGATGGTGCGCATGGCGCACCGGCTGGGCGTGGACTGGACGATGGTGTACGCCGGCCGCAGCCGCGACACCATTCCATTCCTCGGCGAGGTCGAGAGCTTCGGCGATCGCGTCACCATCCGCACCGACGACGAGCACGGGCTGCCGGATGCGCGGGCGCTGCTGCCGGGGGTCGGCACCGATACCTCGGTGTACTGCTGCGGCCCGGTGGTGATGACCCAGGTCATCGCGGACGCCGTGCGCGACATGCCGGGCGTGGAACTGTATTCCGAGCGGTTCTCACCGCCGCCGGTCGTCGACGGCACCGCGTTCCGGGTCGAGCTGGCCCGCACCGGCGAGACCATCGAGATTCCCGCCGACAAGTCCGTGCTCGAGGAAGTCCTCAAAGTCCGCCCCGACAGCCCGTATTCCTGCCGCCAGGGCTTCTGCCGCACCTGCCGGGTGCGGGTGGTCTCCGGCGCTATCGACCACCGCGACACCGTGCTCACCGCTGCCGAGCGGGACGCCGGCGACATGCTCATGTGTGTATCCCGTTGCGACGGTGACCGCCTGGTGCTGGATCTCTAGCACCCGTTTCAGGAGAAGATCGTGACCGATCAATCGACCATCATCCCCGCCGCCGAACGCATCGTGCGCAATGGGGATTTCGAGCTCGCCGTCTACGAATACGGCGAGCCGTCCGCGGAAACCATTGTGCTGGTGCACGGTTGGCCCGATGACAATCATCTGTGGGATCGGGTGGTGCCGCTGCTGGCCGACCGCTTCCACGTGGTCACCTACGACACCCGCGGGCACGGGCGCTCCACCCGGACCGACCGCACCGAGGACTACCGGCTGGAGAACTTCGCCGCCGACCTGTTCGCCGTCGCCGACGCGGTATCGCCGGATCGGCCGGTGCACGTGCTGGCGCACGACTGGGGTTCGGTCGAGGCATGGGAAGCGGTCTGCGAGCCGGAGGCGGCCGCCCGGATCGCCTCCTTCACCTCGGTGTCCGGGCCGAATCTGGATCATCTCGGGGCGTGGGTGCGCGGGAACCTCTCGCGCGGCAAGGTGTGGGGTCCGCTCACACAGCTGCTTTCCTCGACCTACACCGGGCTGTTCATGACGCCCGGCGTGCCGCGCGTGGTGCTCAAACCGCTGGGCACCGAGAAGATGTGGTCGCGGTTCGTGGGGCTGATGAACGAAACCTCACCGGAGAACATCAAACTCGGGCCGGAGTTCCGGCGCGACTTCTTCGACGGGATGCGCATCTATCGCGCGAACATCCTGCGCCGCATGGCCGAACCGCGTGAGCGCCGCACCGAGGTGCCGGTGCAGCTCATTATCGCCCGCCGCGATGTGGCGGTGCGGCCGGCCGGATACGACGACACCCAGGACTGGGCGCCGACGCTGTATCGCCGCGAAGTGGGCGGCGGGCACTGGCTGCCGTTCTCGCATCCCGAACTGCTCGCCACCGCGACCGCCGAGCTGATCGACGCGCTGCGCACCGGTGTGCGGCCGCGGTCGCTGCGCCGTGCCGAAGTCTGCCGGGAGCAGCGGATTTTCGAGGATCAGCTGCTGGTCATCACCGGCGGCGGCAGCGGTATCGGCCGGGAGACGGCGCTGGCGTTCGCTCGTGGCGGGGCCGAAGTGGCGCTGTCGGACATCAATCTCGATTCGGCCAAGGAGACCGCGGAACTCATTGCGCGCGAAGGTGGTACGGCGCACGCCTACCAGCTGGACGTGTCCGATGCATCCGCGGTGAGCGAGCATGCCGCGGCGGTCATCGCCGAGCACGGCGTGCCCGATATCCTCATCAACAATGCGGGCGTCGGCCAGGCCGGTGACTTCTTCGACACTCCCGCAGCCGAATTCGACCGGGTGCTGAATATCAATCTGCACGGCGTGATCAATGGCTGCCGTGCCTTCGGCAAGGCCATGGCCGACCGCGGGCTCGGCGGGCACATCGTCAATCTGTCCAGCATGGCGGCCTATACGCCGCAGCGCGGATTCTCGGCCTATTCGACCAGCAAGTCGGCGGTCTTCATGTTCTCCGACTGCCTGCGAGCGGAGCTGTCGGGCAAGGGAATCGGCGTGCACACCATCTGCCCGGGCATCGTGCACACCAATATCGTCGCCACCACTCGCTTCGCGGGCGTCTCCGCCGAGGAGGAGGCCGCCAAGCAGCAGAAGTACGACAAGCTGTACGAGGCGCGGCGATACGGTCCGGAGAAGGTGGCGGCGCAGATCGTCAAGGCGGTCGAACGGGATCGGGATGTGGTTCCGGTGACGCCCGAGGCGTGGATGCAGTACCGGTTCAACCGGTTCGCGCCGGCGGTGGCACGGTTCTTCGCGGCGCGGGTGAAGCTGACGTAACCGGCGGCGGGTCCCGCGTACCCACCGGGTGGTCCCTTCACACCCGGTGGGATTCCCCCGATTGCTGGGGCTGTCGAAGCGGTCGGTGCGCCAGTAGCTTTCGGCTTGCACAATGGAAAGTGCGCTCGCTCGGGGGAGCCGCAGTCAGGGGGACTCGGCCGGTAGCCGGCGGGCGGGGGAGGGGAATCCCATGATGACAGTAGGAATCGCCATCGCTGTTCTGATCGGCCTCGCCGCGTTGTTCGGCGGGTATGCGATGTGGCGCGACAGCCGGAGCGGCTACCACCATCGCAATCGCGCACGCCGGTGGGCCGGATACTCCGGGGGCAGCTCCGGTAGTTCCGGAAGCTCTGGCAACTACGGCGGCGACTACGGAAGCTACAGCGGCGGTGGAGACAGTGGCGGTGGCGGTGGTGGCGGCTGCGGCGGCGGAGGTGGCGGCTGCGGCGGAGGTGGCGGCGGCTGCTGAGGCGTAACACCCGCCAACACGTGAGAGCCGGTGCGGTTGTACCGCACCGGCTCTCGTCCGTCTCCGCTCACGCTCGATCCTGCAGCGAGCGCTCGATGAAGGCGACCCGTTCGGCCGGGATGCCCCACGGATCCTCCACCCCGACCCTGGTGTCGAGATCCCAGATCACGCACTCCTCGCCCGGCCGCGCCACCAGCGACCACGCCACGACGGTCCGGGCCAGCTGATCCACCATCGGATCCGCCGAAGTATCGCGCGACCCCTCATCGGCCGGATAGTGGTGCAGGAACTGCCCGTACGCCGCCTCGCAGAAGCGCGCGTACCGCAGCGTGCACAGGATCAACCCGTGCCAGGCCTCGTCGACCGCCTGCGACGGCATTCCGATCACCTGCTCGTCCCGCAGGGCGGCCCCGCAGCAGCGCAACCATTGGCGCAGACCGGTTTCCACGAGTTCCCGCGGCCCCCAGGGACATTTCTTGAAGATGGTGTCCGGGAGCTCGAGTGCGTCCACAACAGCGTTCATCTCGTCGATCCCCGGGCGCCGAAAACGTTGCAGCAACATGCTTCACGGTATGTCGGGGCCGGTATCGGTCGCATGGCGCCGATTCTGGGGTCAGGCAGTGGTGGAGGGCTCGATTTCCTTCTCCGGCTCCGGGCCGCGAGTGGCGCGCAGGCTGGTCAGCGTCACCGTCACCAGCACCACCACGATCACCACCAGCGAGGCCGCCGTCGGAATGGTCGGCACGCCGCTCCAGATGCCGTGCGCCCAGTGCAGCACCAGCTTCACGCCGATGAAGGCCAGAATCACCGCCAGGCCATAGGCCAGGTGCACCAGCCGCGACAGCGCCGCGTGCAGCACGAAGTACAGGGCGCGCAGACCCAGCAGCGCGAACGCGTTGGTCGCGAACACCAGGAACGGATCGCCGGTCACGCCGTACACCGCGGGCACCGAGTCCACGGCGAACACCACGTCGGTGGCCATTACCGCGGCGACGACCAGCGCCAGCGGGGTGAGGGCGCGCCGCCCGGCCTCCATCACCGTCATCCGCGTCCCGCGGTAGTCATCGGTGACCGGCATGAGCTTGCGCATCAGCCGCACCGACCGCATCGTCGAGATGTCGACTTCCTGCTCGTGCCCGCCGGCCGCATCGGCCAGCAGCTTCACCGCCGTGATCAGCAGAATCACGCCGAACAGCAGGAACGCCCAATCCAATGTCGCCAGCGCCGCCGCACCCAGCGCGATGAAGATCCCGCGCAACACCAGCGCGCCGACAATGCCGTACAACAGCACCCGCTGCGCCAGCGCCGCAGGCACCGCGAACGCCGACAGCAGCAGCATGAACACGAACAGGTTGTCCACCGACAGCGACTTCTCCAGCAAATAGCCGGTGAAGAACTCCATCCCCGCCGTGCCGCCGCTGTTGAACCACAGGAACACGCCGAACGCCACCGGCAGCGCGATATAGAAGACCGTCCACCCGATCGCTTCCCGCATGGACACCTCGTGCGGCTTCCGCGTCAACGCGAAGTCCAGCACCACCAGCGCCAGGACAACAGCAATCGTCCCACCCCACAACCAGGGCGTACCGACACTCTCGATAACAGTGGAACTAGCCAAAACAGAATTCACAGGGACCTCCTCGGGCATGGCAAACGACCCGAGGTCTCCTTCACCCATCTACCTGGGCAACCACCCGGGGGCCACGACCGCGTAACCCGTACTGACCGGAATGATTCTTGGGAAGTACTCCCCTCTGCGCGACAGGATAGCCGACCCTTAACTCACCTGTCCAATTTGTCCCTGTCCGCCCTACCTGGGACTGAGCACCACCACCGCGAGCGGCCGCGACGTCATCCGCTGATACTGCGCATACCGCCCCTGGTTGACCTTGTCCGCCAACCCGAACCGCCGCGCATAATCCGGATCATCCGGATACGTAGCCCGACCGGTCACCGCCATCCGCCTCGTCCCCACCTGAATCTCACACTCCGGCGCGGCCTTCACATTCGCCAACCACCCCGGCGGCCGCGCCGACCCGCCATTGGACGCCGTCACAATGTAGTCCCGCCCATCCCGCGCGTACGTCAGCGCCGAAGTCCGCGGCTGCCCGGTCCTCCTCCCCACGGTCCGCAACAACAAGGTGGGATTCCCGAACAACAGCCGATGCCCCACCACCCCCCGACTGTTCTCATAAACCCACTGATGCGCCCGCAACACATGCACGAACAGATTCGCCATCATTCCTCCCGATGAGCGGTCCACCTACGCCCCCGTAAGATCATGCCGCGTCCAAGTATGCATCGCCCCCTTCGAAGCGGTAGCATCGCGAGGCCCGCAGAGATCTCCAGCGGTCGGGGGCGGTAGCTCAGTCGGTTAGAGCCGTGGACTCATAATCCATTGGTCGCGGGTTCGAGCCCCGCCCGCCCCACTTTCACCCCTTGAGCAGCACGAACAGCCGCTCGAGATCGTAAGACATTCGAGTACAAAGCGCCGCCAGCCTTGTATTCCGGCGTAGGATCTGCCCGTATGGAGACGTTCAACTTGGACGATCTCCGGGAACTGAAGGACGACTTCGCCACTGAGCTACGTCGACGGAACCGCAGCAAGGTCACTATCGACGGCTACCTCGTACGCATCGACTACTTCATCGACTTCCTCGTCGAGAACGACTTGCCGACAACCGGTCCCGAGATCACCCGCGACCACCTCGGCGCCTTCATCGAGTCCCTGCTGACTCGTCCGAACAAACGAACTGGCCGTCCCCTCGCCCCGGAGTACGCCCGCAGCCACTACCGAGCCCTGCAACAGTTCTTCAAATACCTTGCCGCAGAGGACATCATCGAGGCCGACCCGTTCGACAGGATGGCTCTGCCCGACGCACCCGAACAACTCGTCGAAGTCCCGCCCGACGATGCGCTCCGCCAGCTGCTCGCCGAATGTGCTGGCGCCGACTTCAACGCCCTACGCGACACCGCCATCATCCGGCTCTTTGCCGACACTGGTTGCCGCGCAGGCGAAATAGCGGGACTCGATGTCGACCACCTGGACTTTGCAGAGAACACCGCACTTGTACTTGGGAAGGGCCGCAGACCACGCACCGCTCCGTTCGGCGACAAGACCAGAGTTTCACTCCGCAAGTACCTGCGGGCGCGCGCCAAGCACCCCAAAGCCAAGAAGGAAGAAACAGCACTCTGGCTGGGCGTCCAAGGCCGCATGACCGACCACGGCATCCGCCAGATGCTCGAACGCCGCGCTGCCGCAGCCGGTATCGGCCACATCCACCCCCACCAGTTCCGCCACTGGTTCGCCCACACCTGGCTGGCCAACGGAGGCCAGGAACAAGACCTCATGATGCTCGCGGGTTGGCGATCCCGGCAGATGCTCGATCGCTACGGCAAGTCCGTCGCCGACGAACGCGCGAAAGCAGCGCACCGGCGCGCACGGCTCGGCGACAAACTCTAGGTGAACCCATGACCGATATGCATCCCGCGTTGTCCAGTACGACCTGCGCAGCCTTGCGAGAGGCCGTTCATGGGTTCGTCCGAGGCGTCGTAGTCGTATGCGGGTTTCCCGCCGTAGGAAAGTCGAGCGCATCCCGGCTCCTGGCTACCGAGATGGGAGCCCTCGTGTTGGACAAGGATGCCTTCGCGCCTGCGCTCGAGGAATCCGTGATGGCCGAGCTGACCGGCAACCCGCATGATCGAGACAGCGCGGTCTATCGGCGAGTACTCGGACCGCATATCTACGACGCGTTGGTGAGGAACGCGCTGCGAGTCGGCGAACACCACGCCATGATCGTCGATGCACCATTCATCGACTACGTGCGGACGGCTCACCGCCAAGGACTGTCCCTGTCGGAGTACATCAGTGGAAAATCCGATCGAGTGGTGGACGTCCGCACGGTATGGCTGTGCGCTACCCCAGAAGTGATCCGCGAAAGGATGATCCGGCGCGGTGCTGAGCGAGATCGCACCAAGCTGGCTGATTGGGCGGCTTACCGCACCGACGTCTTGGACTCCGGCATTAGTTCGTTCGCCAAGGAAGTCGTCGACATCATCGTTCAGAACTAAGCGCCCGTCAGTACGCCACAGTGTCCAGCGAACGCGCTGCAATGCCGATTACGTGACGTCGGCTGGCGGGGCCGGGGTCTCGTCGTGCTGGACATCGCGATGGACAACACTGACGATTATGAAGGTGTCCGCCACCTTCTGGATTCCTTTGGCCGCATTGCTTTCGGCTGTCATCAGCGCAGGCAGCGTAATGCTTACACAACGCTTCACGCAGAAGAGCGCAGATCGCCGAGCAGACATCGAACGTCAGAGCCGTGATGATCGAGACCGAGAACTGTGGACTCGCGAGGATGCTCACAGATCATACGAATATCGACGCGACACGTACGGCGCCTTCCTCGCGCTGTTCTACCAGCACCTACACGAGATCGAGCACTGGTACGTACGCGAAGATCGGGAACCCCCAGCGCCCGACGCGTTGGCCGATCTCTACGAGAGGGGAACACTCATCCGGATCTGTGGGCCGCGAGCGATCAGCGACGCCGCCGGAGAGATGTGGGACTGGATGTCAGTCGAATACTGGAAGGACAGAACTGCCGCCAGCCACCAAGAGCAACCCGACCGACTGATCCGCCGCTACCTATCCCTCGTACGACAAGACCTCGCTGTGCTGGACGCGGCACCAAGCCCGCCCGCTAGAGGGTGACCCCACTCGAACGTCCTCTCTGCCGCGTATGGCGTGGTTCGAACGACCACGCGGCACGCATGTGAGGCCGGGACGTGGCGCTCGACCTCAGCAGCGCACTGCGCGCGGTCATCGACGGCGGACCCTACGACCAGGACTGCGGATACGCCTCCTGGAACAACGCCGACCCCCACCACAGCGCACCGGGATGGACCATGTTGGAAGAAGTGGAATCACGCATCCCGTGGCCGGAAGCGTCAAAGAAAACCAACCAGCACATCATGGCGTTCTGGGCAGGCTGAGATCGCTCCTCGTGTCGTAATTTATTGTGCGGCAGGATGTTCTGCTAGGGTAGAGCTTCTGCCCCGGCGTCGACGAACTTCCGATACTCAGATGTAGCGCGGGCGCCCCAGCAGGGTCGAATACTGAAGTCGGTCACCGAGCCCGGCACCCTCGACGGACGCGGCGACAATCTCGCGTTCGTGCGCTGAGATTGTCGAGCCGAGGACGATCCTGTCTACAAGCGCCTCCAGATCGAACTCGACATGGATGCCGCCGTCTGGAACCTGGACACCAAACTCCTCCGCCATCCGAAGCGAGATCGCCAGGCGGAACTCCCTCTCCCATTCGAACGCCCGGTGCTTGAAGAAGAAACGGTCTAACATTCCAGCGCCATTCATTCTGACCTGGGTGAGGTCAATATATTCAACCGGCGCGGCGATCAGCTGCTCCACGCCATAGTCTGGACTGAGCCTGAATGGCCGGAACGCCGCGCGCATGCGCTCGGGGGTGGTGCAGATGGCGATACCCTTGTGCTCATTGGCATAGAGCTTCCACATCGCATCACTTTCATATGAGGCCCGATGCCAGCAACTGATCTTGGTCAGCCGCTTGAGCGCGAAGAAGGCGTTCTCGGAGATCTCCATGGCCGCGTACCGGGGATCGGTGTCGTGTTCGTCGGCCTGCACCGCGACCGCGCCTTCGAAGGGATCGGAGAACTGTGTGGCCGCCGCGAAGTAGAGTGTCGACATCTCCAGTGTCTCGATAAACCGCTCCATCCGGAAATACTTCCAGACCGGGCCGTCCCACTCAACATTACGACCGCCAAACTCAAGCACGAAGACCTCCCGATGACCGGCGCGTCGGCGCCCAGAGACCAGCCACTGTCGACGGCCGTAGCTTAGCCATAACTGGCTCCGCCACACGGTTGAAACCACGGGTCGCTCCCGGACGTGCCGGATGAATCCGCGCCGCCGTCTGTCCTGAGTCCGTCAGCAAGAACCATTCGGGCTGAATTTATCTCGGCGTCGGCAGGGTACTGAGTTCGCACCGTTGGTGAATGCGAACATGGACAGCGGATTGATCGGGGCCACCCAGGACGCATTAGCGTCGCAGCCAGGTCGCCGATTCAGCTATGCCGCGACCGAGTGTTCGCGAACGTCCGTATCTGCCGCATATCGTGCTGGCTGAACCGGCCAAGGCGGTGCGGCAGAAGAGGAAGGGACCGTGCCGGTAACTGTCAGGGGCGTGGCTATGCGTGATCGCCCGAAAGGAGCTGCTTCAGCTCGTATAGACGTTGCTCGTCTATCGGCGGTCGGGGACGTGAACGGTATGCAGGGTCGAGCGGGACGAGCTGGACCTGGTGACCATTACTCCGGAAGTAAGCGACGGTCGAACCCTGCATCGACCAGGCGTGCGAACGCTTTTCGCACTTCGTCGGGCACAACTTGGTCGACGGCCCACCCGTTTGCTGGGTAGACCCAGATCCGTTGGGTGTCACCGACAAGCATGTTAATCACGCGGTCCGCGTCGCCGATCGTTTCGATGTAGTCGTCGAGTGGGAGCGGCCTTGATGCGCAGACTACTTCGACCCCTGGCCATCTCTTCCGGCAGATGGCGTAGCTGCGGCGCTGTTGGTAAGGGCGGGAAACCAGCATCACAGAACGGACTGCGCCCGGCTCGCGGCGATGGTCAAGCAATGACCGAGTGAAATCGATGTTCTCGCCGGTGTTGGTCGCCTTGGGCTCAACAAGGATCGCATCATCTGGAACGCCGAGTTCCAAGGCACGCTCACGGAAGTGCACCGCTTCGCCGCGGGGGAACCGATCGATCGTGCCCGGCGCATTGGCTCCGGTGAACACGATCAGCGGAAACATGCCTTGGTGGTACAGCTCGGCTGTGTAGGTCGCCACACCGGGATCATGACTGCCTAGGCCGATTCCCACGTCGACAGGCCGCAGCTCGTGGTGCATTTGGCTGTACTCCCAGAGGGTTACGACATCGGAGCGGAGTTCCTCTGGCAGGGTCGGGTTCGGCATTCGTGGTCCTCTACTCGGGGAGCTTGAAGTCGTAGGTCCATGCGAATCGGGATGCAGCGTGGACTCCGCGAGCGAACTCGATGAGGAGACCATTCGAGGTGTAGGTCCGGCGTTTCAGGATCATCACCGGCTCGCCAGAAGGCAATTCGAGGGTGTCGATCTCCTCCGGTGTCGGCATGCGCGCGAACACAGTCTCAGTCATGTGATCCGGTTCGTACCCCTGCAGTGTGAGCACTGCGAATCCGCCGCCAGGGCCTGCCGGGCCAGGGGTTGGATCTACCAGAGGCGTCCCCTCCACGTGTTCAGGGATGTAGTAGCTCGCGAGGGTGTGGGTGGGCTGACCTGCATCTCGCACCAACCGAGCTCGCTCGTAGACCTGTGAACCTGGTTCCAGCCCGAAGGCTTCCGCAACTTCAGCGTCGGCCTCCACCAAGGCCACCGTTTGGGTCTGGTCGGTCCGATGCCATGGCCGGCCGGATGCTTCGCGGTCCGCGATGAAGGCGACCGTGTCGCCGTACTTCCACTTCTTCTTTGAGTAGCGCTCGGCGCCGAGACGGCGCATGGGCGGGCGTTCACGAACTACCGTTCCGCGCCGCCGGATGGGAGTCACCAGCCCTTCAGCTTCGAGTACGCCAACCGCTTGGCGAATCGTCTTGATGTTGACGTCGTATCGCTCGGCCAGCTCCTCCTGCTTGGGAAGTGTTGTCCCAGGCGGATATTCGCCCTGGCTGATGGCATCACGGAGGTTCGCTGCCACATCTCGGTATCCGCTCATGTCTTGAGTGCTCTCTGGGTCGCAGGGTCGCGGCGGGTTCGCTATTAGAACTAGCCATATTCTACCAATCAATATTTTCGGTCAAATACAGCCGGTTCTAATGAGATGATCTTCTGGTTATGCTGCAATAGAGCTGGTTCTAACAGTGGCCTCCGCAGGGGGTGCATCTATGAGGACCGTCACACGGAGATGGCAGCCATTTCCGTTCCTTTCCACTCCAAGGAGATCCGATGGCGTCTACCGACTCTCTCTACTTCGATCCCCCGAGGGCCCGGAACTTGATCAGCCTCAAGACTGCGGCAGCCCTTATCGAAGTCGATCCGAGAACGATCAAGAACTGGATCAAATCCGGTGACCTGCAAGGGTTTCGGATGAAGGGCCGTATGTGGCGGGTCGACCACGAGGAACTCTTGGCGCTCGCGCGGCCGGTCGTTCCAGAGCACTCGGACGGTGCGGCATGAGCACACCGAACGATCGGGTTCTTCAAGCTCGGATCGCTGCCCATGCCTCGTGGGCAAAGACAGCCGATCGAGCCGCGCGAACTGAGAAGGCGCGCAAGGCGATGGAGAGCAAGTTCGAAAAGCAGGTCGATCCGGACGGGGTGCTGTCTCCGGAAGAGCGTGCACGTCGCGCCGATCATGCACGCAAGGCGCACTTCACTCGACTGGCCCAGAGGTCGGCGCAGGCGCGTCGTCGGCGATGCCGAAACCCCCATAAGGGCGGTGCAGCGTCATGATCATCGAGAGGGTCGCCGCGAGAGAGCTAACCGATCAGATCAGGGCAGGCGCAGACGCGCTCTGGCAGTTGGTTGCACAGGCGTATGTGAATCGAGCGTGGCAGGCATTGGGCTACTGCTCGTGGGATGACTACTGCACCAGGGAGTTTGGTGACTGCCGGATCCGGCTCCCGCGTGAAGAACGTCAAGAGATTGTCGCGTCACTACGCGAAGTCGGGATGAGCACACGGGCAATCGCTGCCGCAACCGGTGTGGCCCGCGGGACTGTGCTCAAGGACCTCGGTGAGGTGGATCAAATTGAGCCACCTGACTCGATAGTCGGTTTTGACGGCAAGAAGTATCCGTCGAAGCAGGTTGAGCGTGAACATGCTGGAGCACTTGGCTTTCCAGTTCGGCCTGAGGTGGCCGCCACCAACGCTGAATCATCGACACGTCGGCGTCGTCCTCTCCCCGAGGCGTTCAACGCGGTGCGTTACGACCTGGTCAAGCGAGCCGAAGCACTGGCGCGGCTGGCGGCTGATGACCGTTTCGATCGCAACGCCGAGCAGCTGGCACAGCGCTACCGGTTCGACCTCATCCAAGCCCGCGATGCCATCCAGGCCGTCATCGATCGTCTGCCCACCCCCGCCGACCAGTCCCAGGAGGGATGACCCGTGTACCTCGTGAACCCCGACCACACCGGCGCCCAGCCTGGTGACCGCGTGATCAGCGAAATCATCGAGATCGATGGCCCGCTCGCGCGGCAGATGCTGGAGCTCAATCCAAACAACCGCCCGCTGCGCCAGGCGCGGGTGCAGCAGTACTACGACGACATGATCTCGGGCCGTTGGCAGTTCAACGGCGAGCCCATCAAGTTCGCCCCCGATGGCGAACTCCTGGACGGTCAGCACCGCTTAGCGGCTATCGCCCGCACCAGTGGCATGAAGTTCCCGATCCTGGTGGTGCGCGGCCTGTCCCGCGACACCCAGGTGACGATGGACCAGGGTGCCAAGCGCACGCCTGCTGATCAGCTCACCATCTCCGGCATCCACGGCCACAACACCACGTTGGTGGCCGCCGCGCTGCGGGTCTACATCCCGTGGTTGGAGGGCAATCTGTTCGGCGACCACACCAAGGTCGCGGTGTCGACGACGCGGATCGTGGAGTTCGCCACCGTCTACCCGGAGGTGGTGGCGCTGGCGGAGCGGTTCACCTCGGTGGCGTCGCGGTTGAAGTGCCGTCCCGCGGTGGCGTGCGCGGTGCTGATCCGGTTGACCGAGGTCGACGAGGACGCGGCGGCGCAGTTCCTGCGGTTGTGGGACAGCCTGGTGGGCTTGCCGGCGGGGTCGCCGATTCTGGCGTTGCGGCAGCGGCTGGATCACTTGCACACCCACAAGATCCGTACCAGTGATCGGGATCAGATCGGGTTGGTCGTGTGGGCCTGGAATCTGTGGCGGCGCGGCAAGTCGGTGTCGAAGTTGCAGCGCCCCAAGGGCGGATTCACCAAGGACAACTTCCCGGAGCCGAGGTAGCCATGTTCCGGACTTCAGTCTTGATTGTGGCATTGCTGGCCGTTGGTGCCTCCGTTCCTGAACTGGCGCTCCTGGCCCTGTTGGTGTTGCTGCTGTTCGGCGTTGTCGGTCTGCTCTGGAGCTACTCGAATCCCCTTGATCAGGGGCGGCGGGGTGGTCAGCGATGAACGACCACTACTTGGTTGTCGGACCGCGAAATCGGGCGGCGGTGCCGATGTCGCCGCAGGCATTGGCGAGCCTGGTGCTGATGGCGTTCGTGTTCGTCGTCGGCTTGTATCTCGGAGTTCTGCTATTCGGAACTCGCGCCAGCTTGCCGTCCACGGTGGTGGTGTGCCCGGCGCCGGGAACCGAGAACGTGGCGCTGTGGCCCAAGGAATGCCCCCGTGAGGCGGTGGCATCATGAGCGCACCCGAGATTCGCTGGCAGCCGCGTGACACGACGCTGTTGGAGTGGATCGCCCAGCAGTACGGTGTGCCGATCGCACTGATCGGGAAAGCAGCGGGAGTTCGTTCCAGCCAGACCTATGCGATGGTGCACCGCTGGAAACTCGGTGGCCGCGTACATGTCGAGCGTATTGACTACGGCGCGCCGAGTTCCTGGCGGCGATCGAAGCAGTTCGATGGTCCTGGGGTTGTGCCGAACGGCCCGTTGTGGGTGTACACCGATCGTGAAACTGGCTGGGGTTACCTGGGATTCGATCCAGGGGAATGGCATCCGAAGGCGTCGACCGCCGCGCATCTGACGGCTGTGTCGGAGCTGCGCCTAGCGCTGACCGGTCTGGAGACCGATCCGGAGGTATGGACGAGCGAACGTCTGCTCCGTCGGTTCGTGAAACCGGAAGGTGGACAGCCCAATCCGCATCTTCATGATGCGTGGTTCCGCGACTTCACCGACCCGGACAAGGTGTGGGCGATCGAGGTCGAGCTGACTCGTAAACGGGGTGAGGGCCGATTGATGCGGTCGATGGCAGCGGCTCTGGACGCCGCCGATCGCCATGATCTCGCAGGCGTCCTGTACTTCGTGCGCGGGGAATCCCTGCGCCGCGCCCTGGACGGCATTGCGGTGAGGCTGGCGCATCAGCGCGGTATCGAGCGCCTGCTGAATCTCGAAATCCATGACCTGGACGCGACTTTGGCGCGGAAGGGAGTGAGGTGACATGAGTAGGAACAAGCGGCCGTTGGTCATCGCGGTAGATACTGCGGGCGGTGAAGAGCCGTCGCGGATCGCGCGCCGCCTGACCGACGCCCTGGCTCGGTCCGGGGTGAACCCGGAACGCATCGCGATCTGGCCGAATACTGATCAGCTGAACTTGTGGTCGATGTCCGCCGAGGACTTGCGCGCGGTGTTGGAAGGTCTCCTCGATCCGAGCTCGGTCACGCGGGGCGGTGATCGGTGATGGGTCAATGTGTCCCCTTGATCACCCCCTACGACTGCGGCACGCCCGTGCCCGCGCCGACCAGTCCGCCGCCGGTCGCACCGTCCGCCATCCCCGATGAGCCGGCGACCGTGGTTGCGCCGCAGTCGCAGCCGACCTCCGCGCCGGAGATGTTCGAGAACCCGGCATTGCCGAATGGTTGGCAGGCCCCGGACTGGGATGTGGAGTTGCCGTCGGTGGCTCAGGTGTTCGACTTCGCGGGCACCTCGTTGGTGGGCGCTGGCTTCCTGGCCGCGCTCGGGATCGGCATGAACGCCTTTGCCGCCAAGAAGCGGTGGGAGGCGCGACAGGTCCGCAATTATGCGGCCGGATCGCTGGTGCTGCCGGTCGGTGCGGTGTGGTCCTCGGGTGTGTGGTCGACGCCGCTGAGTCTGTGGTGGCAGGGCGCGCAGGTGCTGCTGGATCACGGTCTCGGGTCGGGGGCGGTGGCGGCGATGACCGCGGGCGGTGCCCCGGTGGCGTTGTGGGGTGCGGCGTTGTGGCGGGCGCGGTTCTTGGAACGTCTCGGCACGCAGGGTATCGGGTCGCCGTCGAAAACCCGTCGCTTGCAACGGCGTCAGCACCAGGGCAAGGCCCGTGCTGCCCGCCGGGCCGCGAAGTACGGTGCGCCGATCACCTCGGGCTGGTTGAACGCCAAGGCGGTACTGGGCACGTTGTCGGAGTTCACCGACGCCACCCAGCCGACCACCGTCACCCAGTTGGGGCAACGACGAGGCTCGAAGCTGGAGATCGGCATCGACGAACTCGGGCACATGACCTTGCTGGGCATGTCGCAGAAGGCGGGCAAAACGACGCTGCTGACACGGTTCGGGACCGGCCTGTACTGCGCGTACTGGCATCGCTACGTCCGCACGGGGGAGAAGCGCCCGCTGCTGATCTTCGTCGACTGCAAGGGCGGCAAGCCTGGTTTGGCGACGGGGCGGCAGTTGGTGAAGATCGCCGCGCGGTTGAAGGTGGATCCGCGCCGGGTGGCGTTGTGGCCGGTCACGAATCGCCTGGATTTGTGGGCGATGGATGCCGAGGACATGTGCGCCACCTTGGAGGCGATGATCAACCCGGTGCAGGCGACCGATGCCGGGGCTGAGCATTTCCGGCAGAACCGCATCCGGGTCGTGCAGTTGGTGGTGCACGCGCCGGGCGGGCCGCCTCGGTCGAAAAAGGAGTTCCAGGACCATCTTTCGCTGTCGTGGCTGAGAACCGCCTACGCCGGTGATCAGTCGGTCCTGGACGAGATCGACGCCCTAGAAAAGAACAAGCCGCCCGCGGTCGGGGACGTGTCGGGCAAGTTCCGCAACATCTTCGCCGCGATCGGGGAGGGCTTCGACGGCGGCCGCCCCCTCGATTCCTTCGACATGATCTATGCGACCGTGCCCGGCACGGTGCGCGGGGAGTACGCCCGCGCGCAGGTCGCCGCGTTGACGACGTTGATCGAACAGTTCGCGTGCGGGGAGCACGACCGACAGATCATCTTGATCATCGACGAGATGTCGGCGGTGGCGGACAAGACCGGCGGCATCAATCAGGTCAATATCGCCGAACGCCTGCTGGGTATGGGTGTGGTCGCGATCTTTGCCGCCCAGAACCAGTACGGGCTCGGGCAAACCCCCGACGAGCGCCGCCGCCTGCTCGAATCCTGCCCTTCGGGTGCGCTGCTCATGAAGTTGGAAGGGGCGGGCAAGGTTTCGGAGGTGTTCGGGTCGCGGCCGGTCGCCGAGAACACCCGCCACACCAAGGACGGCAAGCTCGGCGACGAAGGCTCGCTGGGGCAGCGGGAGACCTTCTTCATCGACCCCAACACGCTCAGCGAGTTCGAACGCGGCGATGTCGTGTGGGTGCACGCCCGCCAGGCGCACTGGGGGCATGTCGTGCCGATCGAGCTGGACGAGCTGGCCCCGCTGCCCGCCGATCCGGACCCACGCCGGTGGGCGGCCAGCACCAGCCCGCGTGTCCCGCTGATGCGGGTGCGCGATCTGGATTCCGGTCGTGCCCGCCGCGCCGATTTCGGCGACGACGGCGAGGGCGGTGAAGCCGCATGACTGACCCTGGCGAACATTCCGGAGCCGAGATGACCGGCCACCCACGTGGTCATGATCGCGCTCGGATGACCACCCCGGACAGGGGCCTGTCCACCGGGGACAGTCAGCGCGGACAGCGGGCGGACACTGTGGCCACCCATGCACCGTCGGCACACGGACGAGTGGTGGCATGGTCGGGCTTCGTATTCGGGTCGGTGACCTCCATCGCGGCCAACGTCCTGCACGCCTGGCTTCCGGCTGCGGACATGCCGCCGGGGTGGACACCCGGCATCGCCCCGCAGATCGGGGCCGCGATCTGGCCGATCGGGTTGCTGCTCAGCGTCGAAGTTCTTTCCCGCGCTCACTGGCGGCGCGGCCGGATGTGGCGGTTGGCCCGCTACGGCGGCGCGGGCACAGTTGCGCTCGGGTCGGCGATCATCTCCTACGGCCACGTGCGAGATGTACTGCTGGCTTGGGGATATGGGCCGCTGGGTGCGTCGGTCGGGCCGCTCACCTTGGACGGGCTGATGGTGATCTCCGGCTTCGCCCTGCTGTCGATGACCACCGACCCTGCCACCAGCCACAACGTAACCGAGCTCGAACGATGCAGCGGCTTGGTATCGACACCAAACCCGAACGCGGCCATTGCAATTCCTCCGATTGGTCAGGACGAACACCGTATGGCCGTCACCGAGCAGGCGACCACCCCCGTGACCGCCCTGTCCGGACAGGCCACGGCCACGATGCCGAAGCCGGAGGACAGCGAAGACATCGGGGCGGACATTCGCCGCACCACCGCCCGTGAATTGCACGCCCAGGGGTGGTCACAAGGTCGCATCGCCGCCGAACTCGAGGTCAGCAAGCGCACTGTCCGCCGCTACCTGTCCGCTCTACCGGACAGCGAACACAGCGCCGCCGCAACGGTGTCCGAACCCAGCACCCCCGACCACCCCGACGCCGCGTCGGCAGTGCCGGAGGAAATCAACACCAATCACCACCGACCTTTGGAAGGAGTCCCCACATGAGCGGCAATCATAATCCCGGAATCGATTGGGACGGCGAGCTGCAAGCGTTGATGGAGGCCAGCGGCATCGACCCGGGCTACGCCGAGCGCCCGTCCTGGACCACCCGATGCCGCCGCCGCATCCGATCTGCCCGCCCGACCCTGCTGGCGATGGGCGCCGCCGCAGCCGGCATGTGGTGGGCAGCCCACTCCGGTGCCCCCTCTGCCGCGACCGGACCGCTGCTGGTGTGGCTGGCGGGCTGGATCGGCTACTGGCTCTGGATCGGCCTGGGCCGCCCCGACTGGGCCGCGATCGCCCACACGACCAAGGACCTCAGCGTCCGTGGCTTCCGAGCGGGAACGAGGTTCGGATTCCGGCATTCCCGCCCGGTCCGTGCCCGTTGGCGCGCCTGGCAGGCCGCCCGCGCCCGAGACCGCGCCGTCATTACGTCCCCGGCCGCTTGAAAGGAAGTGAATCGTTATGTCTCGCACCGAGGTTGATGAAGCCAGCCGCAGCTATCAGCAGCTGATGAAAGTGGTCATGCGTCTGGCCTACCAGTACTCGCGGACCCTGCCCCGTGGGCAGCGGCTCACCCGCGAGCAGTACATGCAGTTCCAGCGCGAGATCGAAGAACGGGTGCGTCTGGATCAGTACGAGCGTGCGGTCACCCTGGACTGGTACAAGGCACGTGTCGCCGACTACCAGCGTGAAGCCGCCGATCTCGCGGCCCGCCACCGCGCGGGCGCGATCAGCGACGAGGAACGGCTGCGGGAGACCGCGTATTTGCAGGGGATGCGGGCGGGGATCGAGAACACCGTCCACTCCGCCGCCAAGCTCACCCCCGAGGAACGCGGGCAGGTGGTGCAGGCCCTGGACGCGATCGACGCCGACCCGAAGACCCGGATGGAGCACGGGGTGTTTGGGCCGATGACCAAGCGGGAGAAGGCCGTCGCCCGCCAAGTCGCCGCCCGCTCCGAAGCCGCCGCGCTGAAACGCACTGAGGACATCGAGGCCCGCAAGCAGGCGGCCGCCGAAGCGCCGCTGGATGCTTCGGCAACTTTCAGCGAGCTCAAACAGGCCAATGCCCGGCTGACCAAGCAGGTCCACAAACTCACCGCCGACAACACCGCCCTCCAAGCACAGGTCACCGCCCTCGAAGCCCAGCTCGGAGCCAAAGCGACCGCTGGGGCGGACGCGTCGACCAACGGCCACGGCACCCAGCGCGCCGACCAGCAAGCCCAGCACGCCGAGCAGCAGGGTGCTCAAGCCGATATCGACCCCGACCACGGCGACGGCGGTGCGGCCGCGCAGATGGAGGCCGAGGCATGACGCGGATCTGCAGTGCCCCACAGGTTTTCAACAACAACATCAGAAAGGAGATACCGCTACGACAGCTGAACATTCGTGATGCTTTCCGCATCACTTCGAGGTTGCGGACAGCCTCACCATCGAGACTTTGGTCTCGAAAACCTCTCTAACACAACGCTTTAAGGAGCAATTGACATGTCCGGAGAGACCACTCTCACCATTATCGGCAACCTGACCACCGATCCGGAAATGCGGTACACCCAGAACGGGCACCAGGTGGTGAACTTCACCATCGCCGCCACGCCCCGGGTGTTCGACCGCAAGAAGAACGAATGGGTCGATGGGGCCGCGTTGTTCATGCGGTGCCAGCTGTGGCGTGAGGCCGCCGAGAACGTCGCCGAATCCCTCACCAAAGGGGCTCGGGTGATCGTGACCGGCAAACTCCAGCAGCGCAGCTACGACGACCGCGAAGGCAACAAGCGCACCATCGTGGAACTGGTCGCCGACGAGGTGGGGGTGTCACTCAAATACGCCGTCGCCAAGCCGATCAAGCGGTCCAACCGCAACAGCGGCGGCACCCAGCGCCCCACCAAGGGTGGCACGGACACCGCGCGCGGAGTCGGCGACGACCCGTACGCGGAGTACAAGCCCGAGTCGGATGAGGTGGCGTGAACGATGTCGAATCCGTTTGCACACAACAGCAATGGCCACGCCGAGGGGCATCCGTCATCGGGATCTCAACTGGGCAGGTTCTTCACCTCCTACGACGAGATTCTCGATCGGATCGAGTTCGGCATCAGTTTCGAATGCGGCTGCGAGGTGATGACCGTGCTGTCGCTGGATCAGGCTCGGATGGTGCACGACCTGTTTGACAACGCCATCCTCGCCGCCCTCCATCACAAGAAGGGAATCTGATCATGGCGTACCTACACAGCAAGGTCGAAACCTACGGCCATGACACCGAAGGTGTGGGCTGGCTTGAGCTCAGCTGGTTCAACGTCAAGGTGAATGTGGAAACGCTGGAGGCCGACGACTCCCGCGGCGACATCGCGATCCGATGGAACCGTGCGATCAACAACGGCGTCAGCGCCTGTTTGAGGCTGGACGAGGCGCAGGTCTTGCATCGGCAACTGGCCAATGCCATCGCCACATTCACCGGCATCGACAACGACGTCGACACCCCGGTCACCGTCAACGTCGACGGCATCGCGGTTACACCAAACCGGGCACTGTCGTTCTGCGAGGAGTGCAACGGCCGAATCGGGTTGATGCACAACGGAACAGAACGGTGGTGGACCCATGAACCGTACTCGATTAACGATCACGAACCCGTGCTGGCCACCGCTGCACTGTGCGCGATCTGCGGTGAATGGATCGATCTGCTGACCCGTGATGGCGAGCAGTGGTGGTCGCATGAGCTGTACTCTAGTGATCACGATGCCATCCCCGAGATTCCTGCGGAGGTGGCGTCATGACCAGCAATCAGATGGTCTCGCGCGCCGATCGTTTCGGGCGATTGCTGCTCGCCATGGAACCCGGTGAGCTATTCGGGTTCACGTTCCTCTATCGCCTCGGCGGTGAGTACCGGTCGTTGTCAGCCGAACTGCCCCGCCCGGTGATCGGGGATCTGCTGGCGGCGATCACCGACGCCCTGCACGAGGGGACTCCGGTCGAAGACAGCACGCCAGCTGTCGCCGACACGAAGGCCCACGGGGTATGGGTGGCCGAGCTGATCAAGGAACGCGACGACCTGAAGGACTACTGCAAGGAACTGCTCGATCAGGTGCAGTGCCTGCAATGGGACCTCGGGGCACTGCAAGCCCAGCACGACCGGTGTCCGCAACCGCCGGCCATCGGGAGGCAGTGATGGACCCAAACACGGCCCTGGCCGAAATCCGGGACCTGATCAGCCAGTACAACGAGATCTGCCTATGGGAGGTCCACGACTTCCAGGAGGTCACCGGAATCCTGATCGGACTCACCGATCACGTTGCCGGGCTGGATCAGTGGCTGTCCCACGGCGGTTTCCTGCCCAAGGAATGGGAATGGGCACGCAGCGCGGGGAGGGCGTGATGGTCATGCTGGCCGAGGTTCACGTCATCGACCGATCACAGCTGTATGCGGTGATCGGGACCGCGCTCGCGGACCTGCGCGAAGTCGGGGTGATCGTGGGTGACATCGACGTCGCCGACGAGCAGATCGTAACCGCGATCCACACCCGATGGGCGGCGGTGTTCACCGACATCGACGAGGTGTCGGCATGAACAGCGAATACCAGTTCTGCGGGTGCGGAGGCTGTTTTGACATCGCGGTCGGAACGGTCGGGACACGGTCGCTGTGCGGACTCTGCGACGCGGCAGGGTGCGTGATCGGCGACAGCGGCTGCCAGCGCGACGACGCTGACAGCGAGTGTGAGCACTGGACCGAACGCGCGGACGAATACACCGAGGTATGCGTCCTGTGCGGTCTACGCGCCTCCCACGACCCTGATCAGGAAACCGATCATGGTCCGCGCTAGGAAACCATTTAGCCGCCGCAAGCAACTGACGCTGGGCAAGCAGATCCAACAGCAGTACGACCAGGGCCGCAGCTGGGCCGTGATCGCCGTCGACTTCGAGCTGTCGAAGACCACGGCGCAACGGCTGGCGAAGACCTACCGCGAGGACTGTGACCGGAAAGCCCACCAGCATCAGCTGACCTTGTTCGGCTGAACCACTCCGGACACAACCGAATACCAACTGAACACCGACAAGTGGAGCCCGTGCCATCTCGTACATGGCACGGGCTCCGCCCCTGTTTCTACCAGGTGACTCCGTGGCATTGGTACCAGAGGGGATGCTTGAGCTACGCCAGCAGTTCAGGTGAGCCACGACTCTGATGAACGCGGTACGGGTCGTCGTAGCGATCAGCTTGCCGAGCTAGAAGCGGTCAGGACCAGCCTCTTTCTCAGCGCCTCCATGGCGATCGGCCTGACGGTCTCATCATCGCGAGCGCGAGCCACTAGTGCAGACATGAGATGGGAAGGTGATTTCAGTGCACCGATCTGGGCAGTAAGTTTCGCCAAAACAGGTTTTGGATCGACGAGTTGGCGCCATTGTGTAGGCCAGCGTAGCAAAAGGTCCGCTCTAAGCTCGTCCACCACTTTGTCTACAAGATGAGCCCATTGTTGATTTACGAGCGCATACTGCTCATAAATGTATTTCATTTTCTCGTAGCGTCCTCCTGAACTGGACGGTTTTGGAGGACTCACGCGACGTCGAAGTTCATCTTCGACGAGGTGCTCGAGGACATCCTCTAGTAAAGGCTCCGCTGCGGTTTGCAGCCATCCGTCGATTGTTTCGCGGCTCGCATTCACGCCGACAGATTTGCAGACAGCTTCGATGAGATCTGGTTCGAGAAGCATTGATTCAATCGCGCGCCGCGGCCAGATATGGAGGTGAGGGTATTGTTCCATTTGGTTAGCAACTTCAGCGTCTGTCATGAGGTCGCGGTCGCGAACGCAAAGCCATGGAAGTCCAGCTGGCGTCCCGGCTAAGACACGATGAGTATGTAGCACCTGATCGCTGCTACCGGCCACCACGACATGCGCGCGCCCGAGTTCGACAGGGAACAGAGATCGAAGCCAACTCGCATCGGTGTCACCCTCAACAACTAAGAGCATGTCATTTTGGAACAAATCTGCCGGTGTAATTCCAAGCTCCGCAACAAGTTCTACCTTTCTTGGGTGATCGACCATTTTGGCTGCCTGATTGACAGTTTGGTCTTCGGGAGCGGCGATCTGAATAAGGCTAGTGAGTGGGGCGGATGCAACAAGATTGACTGAATGGCTAACGACCAGGACCTGTGCGCGGTCAGCTAGGCTGGCCATGGCTTGAAACAGTGCTGCCTGCAGCGTTGGATGTAGGTGCTGTTCCGGTTCATCGATACACAGGATCCCACCCGAAGCTGACAACCGACGTACGAAGTACATCATAGCCAGCATTTCTTGTTCCCCGCTGCTCAGATCACGTAGTCCATGTCGGTGGCCGCTCGGCAGTACGATATCGATAGTGCTGCCTCGGGCGGGATTGTACTCAGGCTTCATCAACTGTTTTCCTGCCGCAGCGTAGAATGCCGTTGCCAGCAGTCCGTAATCGTCGATCAGTTCAAGCCCCTGTCTCTCTGAGAGAAGTGCCTGATAATCGAGCGTAACTAGATAGTTGGACACATTTGGCAAAGATACTGGATTTCGCTGGCCTATGAATGAATCCAACATTTGATGACGTTCCTGCTCGACTCGCTCGATGGCCAACATTGCCAGCTCGACTGACGGGTTCGGATTTGTGGGCACCAACCGATTCGCTGGCAGGAAATCTATCACACTGAAGGCATGCTCTCTTTGGAAAATTCTGTCCCGGAGAATCTGAACAGCCGTTGAGCTTGGCGATTCTGAGTTGGACCCATGTCTTACGGAACTTAACCGCAGCGTTAGAGGGTCTCGCGGCGCTGGAATTCCGTACCTCCGCTGATGCTCCGCATCGACGCAAACCCATTCACTCTCGGACAAGTGGATCGAAATCTCCACAACTAGTTCATCCGACCATGGTCCTATTCGATCGCCCATTCCGTAGCGGCCAGACCAAGCACCGACCAATGCCTCAAGCAGTAGAGATTTGCCAGTACCGTTACGTCCACTGATTGTAATAACTGGTTCCGAATGAAGGCCCGAGAGCGCGGCGTGCGCGACTCCTTTGTAATTCTGAACCAGAAACGACTCAAACCGCATCTGCTCTCCTCAGGACATGCTGGTCTAGGAGTCCAGCCGATCAATGTATTGAGTACTATCGGTGATTCGCTGACCAGCGTCACATCACGCAGTCAGGCGCTCGTCGCCCGAACCGGCCGGCGAACGCGCCGTCATGCTGCGTGGTGCAAGTTCGGCGTACGGCAGTGTCGAGTGGGGGCGCGGAAACGAGGCGGGCAGGCACCGCCTGTCCGCTTATCGGCCTGCCGTGGGTGCCGCAGTACCTCCCGATTCCAGGGGACGCGCCGACCGAATTCCCTCACCGAACCGGTGCTTGACCACGCTGTCTTGCCAGGGAATTCGGTCGAGTGGGCGCGCGGACCCTGGAATCGCTGGAGGGGCGGCACCCGTACAATTCCGCGCCCCCATCCACCCTCACCACGTTCATGGGCATTCGATCAGCCAACCGATCGCCGGACTCGCCTTCGGAGCCGAGACTGCTGAACCGAGGTTGATGCGTGCCAGAACAAGCCCGGACCGTCCCCGGAAGCAGCCTGACAGTCACCGAAAATAGCCCGGACTCGGTTAGAAACCGGCGAATAGACCCCGGACCAGACCGGAAGCCGCTTTCAGTGTTCTCCGGCTCGGACTTCCGTCCCTCCCGCCCCTGATCAGGCACATTCGAGAGAATGGCGCTCCACTTGTGGAGGACACCAAAGGCCCCCTTCGGTGGTCTTTGGTGTCCTCCACAAGTGGAGCAGTGAGAGCAGATCAGGGGCGGGAGGGACGGAAATAACTGGGAGAAGCAAACTTTGGGTGAAGTGAGAGAAGTAGGTTGGGTTGGGTAAAGAACGTTGCAGTTGAGTGCATGGTGACGCTGGGCGACGAGGGGTGCGTCCGTGGCGGTAAGAGACATGGTGGCGTCTGGAGCGCTGACGCGGGGGTGACGCTCGGTGGTTACACGGCGGTGCATGTGGTCCGGTCGGGTGCGTGAGGCTGCGTATCCGCTCCGGTGCATCGCAAGTCCGGCGGTGTTCTGCGACGGAGCTCCTGGGCGTGCGCCGCATTGTGCGGGGCCGCCCCTCCCGATTCCAGGGTCCGCACCCGGCCCAACCGAATTCCCGCACCCACGACCGGAGATCAAGCTGGCGGTAGGTGACGGGAATTCGGTTGTGCACGCCTTGGCGCGTCCCCTGGAATCGGGAGCCTCTGCGGCCCCTAGGCAGGCGGTGAGGGCAGGCCGCGCGGCCTGCCCCGGCGAGCGCGGCGCGCGCCCAGGGAATCCCACGCTCTGCCGGGACTCCACCGATTGACACGTACGTGTCAAACCGTTGGGCGGCCGGTTGACACGTACGTGTCAAAGTCCTCGGAAGGACCCGGAGATCATGACCGACTCCGACACCATCACCGGACTACTCGTCACCGCCCTGGAAAACACCTGGACCGCCATCCGATCCCACCACCCCGACGTTCCCGAAGTGGTACTCACCGTCGGAGCCGGCTCCACAGGCGGTAGCGACCTGACTCTCGGGCACTTCGCGCCACTTCGATGGGTACGCGGCGAATACGAACTGCACGAGCTGTTCGTCGGCGGAGAAGGGCTCCAGCGCGGCGCGGCCGATGTGCTCGGCACGCTGTTGCACGAGGCCGCCCACGGCGTCGCGGCAGTGCGCGGGATCAAGGACACCAGTCGCCAGGGCCGCTGGCACAACGAGCGATACCGCGCTCTCGGCGAAGAACTCGGGCTCACCCTGGAACATCACGACAAGATCGGCTGGTCGATCACCCGCGTGCCGGACCAGACTCGCGCGATCTACCGGAGCGAACTGGAAGAACTGTCCTTCGCCCTGGTGGCCTACCGCCGACGTGAACCGAACTGGCGCGGTGGCCGCAAGTCCAACAACAACGGATTGACCGCCGAGTGCGACTGCGGCCGCAAGATCCGGGTCGCAGTCGGCACCTATGCGGTCGGACCCATCATCTGCGGGCTATGCCAGACCGCATTCGAGACTTCGTAGACACCCAGAGAGCCGGGTGTGCGCTACCTGGCGCACCCACTAGGGTTGTTCTCCGCACTGCTGTGCGCGCTGATCGTCGTAGTCCTGCCGCACTTGCTTCCGGATGCTCCATCCTCGTCCAGCTTGCTCAACAGCTCGTCAATCCCCGCTTCGTTGACCGTAATCTGATTCTGCGCCGTTCCAGTGGTCAACACCTCCCACGACTTGAGGCAGCCGTTAATGGCCTTCGTGGTGGACGCGACTGCTGCTATAGCGGAGAGATGGCTAAATCTACCAGCCAATTTTGAAGCCCGTTACAGTGTGAAGGATGTTATTCAATGCAGCTAGTTCCCCCGGGTCTTCAAGTGCGGTCCATGGTAGATGCTGATTCGACAACGGTCCGATATTGTGGAGAATGTCATCAAGCGCGGAGGAAACCGCAGATCCAATGAACAATGATGTGGCTTGGTCCTGATCTAACCTTTCCGAAGGCCAGCAGTACACCCCTAGCTGCGCTCGCAACGGTGGAAACAGCCACCAATTTCCTTCTACCCACCAGTGGCTTGGGTCGACAAATCTTAGGGCGCCGTCGCCAACGAAATTCAAGCCGACATGGGAAAGGGTGTGAGGTGTTCTCTTTCTCTCTCTTAAGAGTTCTATTGAGTACATTAAGGTTGCATGTGGAATTCTTTCAGTCACCCAGGGTAACTCTGCTGCGCCTGATAGATTCGAGATATCGGTAAGAAGGGCATCGACTCGACCCATGCGAAGACCGGTTGCAATTTCCCATTTTCGATAGCTGTCTAGTAGTACCTCGGGTTCTGGTTCAAGATACTCCAAGGCAACGGGATTTTTGGTGAGCGACATTGCGGCCGCCAAGAACCGACACGGTGGATATAACTCTTCCCATCGAACAGTTGAAATTCCATAATGCAGCCCCGGTATCGGTGGGTTGAGTGCAAAATCGATCATGGCGAGCACTACATTTGGGCCAATGGCGCGCCCGGCAATGCGTTCTGCCATCCAGTACGGAATACCATAGCTGCCGCTCATAGTGTGCTTTAACATACGTTGAAGCGCAGGATCGGTAAACTCACGCAATGAACCCCGGAATAGAGGGTACCCCTCGTCTAATGCTGCCGCGCACTCAAGTAGTAGGGCTGTCGTCAGTGTTGTGGAATTAGCTTTCAAGGCAACGCTGATGCCAGTAACGTGTGAAACTCCTCTTGCGGAGGAGCGGTCGAGCATACCTTTGTTCTGCCATTGGGCCCAATTTATCGCCAGTGCTCGATCTATTATGTCGACTGGTTCTACGTCGGCAACCCTCAACTCGTCTGTAGTTCCGCCATTCAACAACGCCAGAAAAGCGGAGTGAAGGTCTAGCCAGTCTAACCCAAGATTGCATATTTGAGGGTCTGAATTCCTGACAATATAACTATCTCTGTAATCCAATAGTTTGTGACCATTTGACCTGTCATATGATAAGATCAACTTCTCGTTATTCGAAAGGGAGTTCAGAAGAGTTGTCGCAAGCGCGTCCCTGCTTCTCTGGAGAAACGTTAGCAAAATCCCGATCGAGGAACCATGAAACCTTATCCAATGATTGATTTCATGGAGATACTTATAGTGCCAGGAAAGCATCGTGGTCACGAGTGTTTCATCACCGCCCGTATAGTCGGGCGGGTCGAGGAAGAGTATCTGGCTTCGTAAATCCAACCTTGCGCCGAATGAAGAATGTAGGCTAGACAACGACGAAACTAGTTCTGCTCGTTCCTATCGTCTGGGCTGTCGGATTTATCCTCAATCTTCCCTCTGCTGCGAGCGCGTTTCAGCAAAGTCGCCAATATCTCGTAGACGGCAGATGTCGCGACACCGGTTGCGATGGTGATCGTGAGCTCAGCGAAAGCTCCGTAACGAAGCTCATCTCCTGTGGTCGACACAACCTCGGTGACTCGCACTTTGCAAGCATCCGCAAGCTGGGGGTGCTCTGCCACCTCATCGGCGAAGACCTTCAGATTGGCCTCTTCACCTTGGTACACAAGGGTTGTCATACCGCGCCCCCCTAGAGATTGATCACGCATGGTCGGTCAAGACTAACCTGGCCGTGACGGTACCGCTCCTTGAACGCGCTTGCTGCTGGTTCCGCTTTGAGGGCCAAGGAGCAGCCGATCCACCAACAAGATCGTCAAACGAATCGCCGAAGAGCAATGTATTCCCGCGTTACGCTTGCTGATGAACGGCATTTTCGCTGGTCAGGACAATGTCAGGCTTCTTTGATCTCATAATCCATTGGTCGCGGGTTCGAGCCCCGCCCGCCCCACAAACACCCTCTCACCTGCGGATACGCGCCACGAAAACGCGAAAGTAGTCCAGTGCAGAGCACGTAGATCAATGGACTATGGGCGTAGAATCGGCCCGCATGGGGCGCTGGACCTAGATGATCTCCGCGAACTGAAGGACGACTTCGCGACCGCGCTGCGCCGCAGGAACCGAAGCCAAGTGACCATCAGCGGCTACCTGTTGCGGATCGGCTACTTCATCGACTACCTGATCGAGCACGAGTTACCAACTCTTGCACCGGAGGTCACCCGTGATCACATCGGCGGGTTCATCGAGTCGTTGCTGACCCGACCGAACAAACGGACCGGCGAACCGCTCTCGCCGGAGTACGCCCGGGGCCACTACCGAGCGCTACAACAGTTCTTCAAATACCTTGCGGCAGAGGACATCATCGAGCATGACCCGTTTGACAGGATGGCCTTGCCCGATGCGCCCGAGAGCCTGACTGCGGTTCCGCCCGATGAAGCCCTGCGGGCGCTGCTGGCCGAGTGCGCTGGCACCGACTTCGAATCCCTACGCGATACCGCGATCATCCGGATGTTCATCGACACCGGTTGCCGCGTCGGAGAACTCGCGGGCCTCGACATCGACGAGATCGACTTCGCCGAGAACACGGCCCTGGTGATCGGCAAGGGGAGGCGGCCGCGGACCGCGCCATTCGGCGACAAGACCCGAATCGCCCTCCGCAAGTATCTGCGGGCACGCGCGAAACATCGCCAAGCCAAGCTCACCCAGAACGAGACGCGCTCTGGCTCGGCCGCCAGGGCCGCATGACCGACAACGGCATCAGGCAGATGCTCGAGCGCCGCGCTATCGCGGCAGGCATCGACCACATCCATCCCCATCAATTCCGTCACTGGTTCGCCCACAACTGGCTCGCCAGCGGCGGCCAGGAGCAAGACCTCATGATGCTCGCGGGCTGGCGATCCCGCCAGATGCCGGACCGCTACGGCAAATCCGTTGCCGCCGACCGTGCGAAGGCAGCCCACCGCCGCGCCCGCCTCGGCGACAAACTGTAAACGGATCCCGCGGCCATGACGCCGAAGCCAAACCCGCGTGACAGGTCAACTCACGCAGTGAACTTCGGTATCGAGCTCAGACTTCCGACATCACAGTGTGTGCGTGATGCGGAGCGGAGTGGATTCCTCCTCTCGCTGGGGCGGGAAACGTCGTTGGGCGTGGCGATCGATCCCGCCGCACACACGGTCTATCTCACCTCCGGGGGTTTCGGCAGTATCACGATGATCGATACGCGTACCCGCACGCTCAGTGCGTCACGACTCACCGTCAAGCCCGGCAGCTGGACCGGGGGAATCGCGGTGGACACCACAGCCCACGAGATCTACATAGAGCACGGCGAGTCCTCCCGGACCATCGAAATCCTAGCCCCCGCATAACCGACGTTCCGTGCTCCACGGACCTCCGCTGGACCCTTGGGTGAGTTCTGTGGCACTTCATTTGATTCGGCAACGACCCTCGAAATGTGTCCGATCCCGGGACAATCAGAAGCGTGACGGAGCTGATTCTGACCAATGAACGGCGCGGTGAACTCGTGGCACTGCTCCACGACGAAGCCAGGTTGAGAGCCGAGTATCCCGCGGTCGCGGACTATCTCTCCACAGCTCCGATGCCGGCAGGCACCGGAGATGATCGCGCAGACGAGCTTATCGTCTAGCTTACCGGAGTCCGCTGTGTGCGCTCGGTTGATCATGCGAGCAGCATCTGGCTAATGATTCCTGTTGCGGCACAACGAACTTGAGAATCCTTCGGGCGTGCCCGAATGCACTCGGTGAGTGGCGGGACATCGGATACCCTCTACCGTGGATCGATCGCCCACAGATCGGTGCTACTCGATCTTCTGATGCGGCGGAGGTGGCTATGGATTCGGGCACGCACATCCTGGTCGTTCTGGGTATCGCCTTCGCCTGCGGGCTTGTCTCGATGGTCATCGCGGATAGCAGAAACCGCTCGGACATCGAATTCTTCATCGTCGGGTTCATACTCGGCCCGATCGGCATCCTTATTGCGATACTCATCTCACCAGGTCCACCCGACGGAATGCGAAAGGTAACCTGCCCCCGTTGTAACGCGAAGCAGAATATCAACATTATTGCGGATGCGTACGAGTGCTGGCGATGCAAAACCAAGGTAACCGCGTGATCATCGAAAGAGCCGCCGAAGACCCGCAATTTGCGGAGATCGCAACAGCGCTGACACCGCAGGCGCGGCACCGGCGCACACCGATTCGGCGCCTGCCATGTTGTGTGTCAGCTCCGGTCCAACCATGACCCGTCGCTTCCCCTTGGTTTCAACTGCGGGTTCAGGCGGTCATCGCAACACTTCATCGAGTGCTTCTGATCCGTCGTTCGGCGCGGCGCTTGATTCTCGCCGCCGTGCGGTACGTCGGGCGTACCGCACGGCAACGCCTGCTTAGTGCACGACGTCGTACACGAGCTTGGCCACGCCGTTGGAGTAGGTCGCCGACTCCCGCAGGCGCAGTTGCTGCCTGTCCCGGTCCGACCGGCTGAACAGGCTCTTGCCCGCCCCGAGCAGTACTGGGAACACGAGCAGGTTGTACCGGTCGATCAGATCAGCGTCCGCCAGCCGCCGGGCCAGTTCGGCGCTTCCGTGGATGAAGACCGCACCGCCATCGCCCTTCTTCAGCTCGGCGATATCGTCGGTGGAGCGCAGGATCGTGATCGGGCCCCAGCCCTCGACGACAGCGTCGTCGGTGAGGCTGGAGGAGACCACGTACTTCGGAAGCTCCTTGTACGCGGCGTGGTCGGCGGAGTCGCGCCAGAACGGAGCGAACGCCTCATAGCTGCGGCGACCGAACATCAATGCCGTTGTGTCGGCAAGTTCTTCGCCCTTGAGCGAGTAGGCCTCGGGAACGAATTCGGTGTCCATCACCCAACCGCCACTGCGGTGCCCTTCCTCCTTGCCGCCCGGCGAGTCCGCTACACCGTCGAGCGACATGAAGCCCGTGTAGACCAGTTCACGTGTCAAAATTCCTCCTGAGTTTCGAAAGCGGTGATCGCCGATCGCCGGTGATCGCCCAGGCGCTGATCGCACCGGGCGGTTTGTACTTTCGCCAATCTGGCTGACACGGACCTGACACGGACCTGTCGGCAGGTTGGCTGTCGCGGTGGTGCGATGAGGTCACTGAGCTGGCCACTGTGCCGGTGGCCGCTGCTGACTTGATGGCCTTTTATGGTTACGTGGGTGAAGTCGTACTGGGTGACGTCGGAAACGGCTACTTCATCCATTCGGCTCGGCTGACGTTGGGACATTACCGGGAGGAAGGCACCGTATTCCTGCCGGCAGCCGAGAATCCGCACGGCTTGGTGTTCGCTTCCGATGGCGGGGGCGTCTTGTTCGCCGCCGATTCGAAAGGAGCCGTTCACCGTTCGAGCGCTGCTTCCTTCAGCGGTGCCTTCGAGAGAGTCACCGAAAACCTGGCAGAGTTTCTCGATTTGATCTACCGGTCTGTTGTTCGATTCGCGGCCACTGGTGAGCCCGGATTGATCTAGCTAGGCGTGGCAAGCGTGTCCGAGCGCGCACCCGCGGCATGCTGATGCGCCCGCGCGCTCGTCGAGTCCACCGACAACAGCTTCTCCACGTCCGCGGCCATCCCGGCATCCGCGGGCAAATCCCATCGTGAGTGTGGTGGACGACCTCGAACTCGGTGATGGCGCCGAGGGCCGGCCACTCGCCTGGAATGTCAGGGAGATGGAGTACTCCGATGCTAGGACAATCGAGGGGGCGGAACACATCATCGAAAGGCTTTGGCCGCCAAGACCGGTTCCCGTGTCGCTCACCGGGTGTGGGTTTTGAAGAAGTCCCAGATGAGGTCGGTGGCGGAGAGGCCGGCGGTGGGGTCGTTGAGTTCGCCGGTGGTGGCGCCCGGCCAGGAGTGGAACATTTCGGGGAGGCGGTAGGTTTGGACTTCGCTGCCGTCGGCGCAGGTGGCGGTGGTGTGGGTGATGCCGCGGGGGAAGTTCGAGATGGGGTTGGCGGGGGTGCAGGATAGGCGTTCCTGCCAGAGGGCGATGCCCTGTTCGAAGCGGTCGATGTTGCGGTCGCGGCCGCCGAGGAAGGTCAGGACGGGGATGGGGGTGGTGGGTTTGTAGGTTGGGGGCTCGACGGTTTGGCCGATGAAGCCGCCGCTCACGGCGGCTATTGCGGCGAAGGTGCCGGGGAGTTCCACGGCCAGGCGGAAGGACATGTCGCCGCCGTTGGAGATGCCGGTGGCGTAGGTGCGGGCGGGGTCGGCTTTCCAGGTGGTGATCATGCGGGCGACGACCTCTTTGATGAAGCCGACGTCGTCCTCGCTGCCGCAGCAGACCAAGGCGTTGAAGGCGCCGGAGTAGCCCTCGGGATAGGCCACCAGGAAATTCTCGGTGTCCGCCTTCGCGTTCAGGGCGGAGAGTTCGGCGATTCCCGCGGCATTGCCGGGGCGGTAGTGCAGGGCCACCACCAGCGGTAGCGGGGTGGCGCCGGTGTAGCCGGGTGGTGCGTGGACCACGTAGGAGCGGGTTTTGCCGGCGAAGTCGAAGCGGATCGTCTGATCGCCGGGGCCGGGTTTCTCCGGCGCGGTGGCGGTGGTGGTCGATGCGGTGGCATCGGTTGAATCGGGGGAACTTTCGCACGCGGTCAGCGCGAGCGCGGGTAGCGCTATGGCGGCGACGGCGGCAAGGCGCAGGCCGAACATCGAATCACTATGGCACGGAAGAGATCTGCAGTCGGGACGTTCCGGACAGGTTTGGCTGGTTCGACAGCCGCGGGGGTTCGGCGCTCGTAGTATCTCGCGGTATGCGGAAGCCGATTACGGTTGAGCTGGGGGAGACGGCGGCTCGGTTCCTCGAGCGGATGGCGGCGGACAGTGGGCTCGAGGTGTCGGCCTGGCTGGATGGGCATCTGCGGTATGAGGCGCGGGTGCTGGAGATCAAGGATCGGCTGCAGAAGGTGGCCGTGGAGGTGAGTTCGGCGGAGTTCGAGGACAGTACGCTGACGTGCCCGGCGTGTGGCGCCGTGCAGCTGTGAGGATCAGCGGTCCATGAAGACCGAGTCGAGGGTCGTGCCCAGAAGTTGGGAAAGCTGGTGCAGGACTTCGGGTTCGACGCGGTAGTAGAGCTGGGGGCCGCGGCGTTCGCGGGAGAGGAGGCCGGCTTCGCGGAGGATGCGCAGGTGGAGGGCGAGGGTTTGGCGGGAGGCGTTGAAGGCGGTGGCCAGGTCGCATTCACAGGTTTCGCCGCCCTGGTGGGCGGCGATCAGGCTGAGAATGCGCAGGCGCAGGGGGTCGGAGAGGGCAGCGAAGGCGGGGGCCAGGGTGGTGGCGGCCGCGGCGGACAGGGGTGATCGCGTCAGGGGCGTGACTCCGCAGGAGGTGGAGGGCACGACCGTGAGGTGCAGCCGCCCAGCTTTCGGCATTCATCGATAGTGACTCATATCCAATCGCCGGGCAATACACCGTGCAGCCGCCGAGCTAACGCGGTTTGACGGCCTTCACGATCGCCGAGTGCATCTCGGGCGCGACCTGGTGCGTGGGGATGAGTTCGATCTCGGTGAAACCGGCCGCGGCCAGCCCGGCGCGGTACTCGGCCATGGTCAGCGCGCCGGCGATGCAGCCGGCATAGTCGCCGCGGGCGAGACGGTCGGCGAGGGTGAGATGGTCCTCGGCGACCACATCGGTGACGCCGAAGCGGCCACCGGGACGAAGCACCCGGAAAGTTTCAGCGAAGACGGCCGACTTGTCCGGCGACAGGTTGATGACGCAGTTGGAGATGACCACGTCCACCGCGGCGTCGGGCAGCGGAATGGATTCGATGGCGCCCTTCAGGAATTCGACATTGCGCGCACCGGCCTCGGCGGCGTTCGCGCGGGCCAGGTCCAGCATCTCGTCGGTCATGTCCAGGCCGTAGGCCTTGCCGTCCGGCCCGACACGCCGCGCGGACAGCAGCACATCGATGCCGCCGCCCGAGCCCAGGTCGAGGACGGTTTCGCCGGTACGCAACTCGGCCACCGCCGTCGGATTGCCGCAGCCGAGGCTCGCGGCCACCGCATCGGCGGGAATCGCCTCGCGATCGGCGACGGTGTAGAGCCGATTGCCGAAGCCCGCTTCATCGAAGGTCTCAGCGCCGCCGCACCCGCCCGGACCGCAACAGCCGGTGCCTTCCTGCCGCAATGATGTTGCCGCCGTGGCATATCGGGCGCGTACGGCCGCATAGATCTCGTCTGCGTTCGAGTTGGTCATGACTCCACCTACCTGTGAGACATATATCGAAAAAGTCTGACCCACTCAGCATGGCCACCCTTTCGACATATGTCAATATCCTCGGTAGGGTGGTTTCGTGCCCAAATCTCTGCCCGTGATCGACATGTCCGCCCCGGTCTGTTGCGTACCGGTTGCCGCGGAGCCGATCGACGACACCATGGCGCTCGAAGTCGCCCTGCGGCTCAAGGCGATCGCCGATCCGGCGCGGGTGCGGCTCATGTCGATCCTGCTCACCGCCCGCGGCACCATGAGCACCGGTGAACTGGCCGCCGTCGTGGAGCTGGCCGAGTCCACCGTCAGCCATCACCTGGGGCAATTGCGCAAGGCCGGCTTCGTGGAATCCGAGCGGCGGGGCATGACCGTGCAGCACGGCGCCCGGCGTGACGCGCTCGCGGCACTGTGCCTGGTGCTGGATCCGAACTGCTGTTGAGAACAGGGCTTTCGCTGCCGGAATCGGGCAAATCGGTTCACCCTGCGTATGCTGACGCGCGGTCGAACCGATCGAACGAGGAGCACCCGGATCCATGACAGCAGCACCGGCCACCATGTGCGCGGCGTTTCAGGCGACAATCGCCCGATATGCGGGGGAGGTAGCGGTACGCACGGCCGGGGACGCGGACACGCTGACCTTCGGCGACTGGGGCCGTCGGGTGCGCACGCTGGCGGGCGGATTCGCCGCGCTGGGCGTCGGGCGCGACAGCAAGGTCGCGCTCATGCTGGCCAACCGGCCGGAGTTCTATCCGATCGATACCGCGGTGGTTCACCTTGGGGCCGTGCCGTTTTCGATGTACAACACCTCCTCGCCGGAGCAGCTCCAGCATCTGCTCGGGGACTCCGGGGCCGAGGTAGTGGTCTGTGAATCCCAGTTCCTGCCGGTGATCACCAAGGGGCGCAAGGGAACAGGCGTCAAGCACGTGGTGTGCATCGACGGCGGTGATGCGGAGACCATGAGTCTCGACGACCTCACCGCGCAGGCCGACCCCGACTTCGACTTCGAATCCGCTTGGCGCGCGGTGCAACCCGATGACGTGCTGACCCTCATCTACACCTCCGGCACCACCGGCGCGCCCAAGGGTGTACAGATCACGCACGCCAATATGGTCGCCATGGTGCAGGCCACCGTCACCTTGGCCGGCGCCGACAACAACGAGCGGGTGCTGTCGTTCCTGCCGTCCGCGCATATCGCCGATCGCTGGTCGGCGCTGTACCTGAGCATGTATGTCGGCAGCACCATCACCACCGTCGCCGACCGCACCGGTTTCGCGCCGGGCCTGGCCGACTGCCGCCCCACGTTGCTCGGCGCGGTCCCGCAGGTGTGGCAGAAGCTGCGCACCGGCATCGAGGACAAGCTGGCCGAATCCACCGGCGCCAAGGCGAAACTCGCGCACTGGGCGGTCGGCGTCGGCCGTCTTGTGTCCGACGCGCGGCTCGAAGGCCGTCAGGTGAGCCCGCTGCTGAGCATTCAGCACGCCATCGCCGACGCGCTCGTGCTGTCCAAGGTGCGCGCCGCGCTGGGCCTCAATGACATCAAGGTCGCCATCTCCGGCGCCGCGCCGGTCTCGCCGGAACTGCTGCGCTACTTCAACGGTCTCGGCATCGAGGTCAGCGATGCCTGGGGCATGTCCGAGCTGTCGGGTATGGCGACCCTGTGCCCGCCGGGACAGCTGCGCCTGGGCACCGTCGGAAAGCCGGTGGACGGCATGCGGATCCGCCTTGCCGAGGACGGCGAGGTGCTGGTGGCCGGGCCGCTCATCATGAAGGGCTACCTCAACCAGCCGAAACAGACCGCCGAGATCATCGATCCGGAGGGCTGGCTGCACACCGGCGATATCGGCGAAGTCGATGCCGACGGCTACCTGCGAATCGTCGACCGCAAAAAGGAACTCATCATCAATGCCGGCGGCAAGAATATGTCGCCGTCCAATATCGAGAACTGGATCAAGGCGTTCGCGCCGCTCATCGGGCAGGCCATCGCCATCGGTGACAATCGCAAATACAATTGCGCACTGATCGCCCTGGATCCGGACGCGGCCGCCGCCTTCGCCGAAAAGCACGGCATTGCCTGCGATCCCGCCGAGCTGGCGGCGAATCCCGAGGTGAAACGCCTCGTCATCGAGGCGATCGACCAGGCCAATGCCAAACTCTCGCGCATCGAACAGGTGAAGAAGTTCCGCATCGTGAGCGAGTTCTGGCAGCCTGGCGGGGAATTCCTCACGCCCACCATGAAGCCGCGCCGCAAGCCGATCAATGAGCGCTACGCGAGCGTCATCGAAGAGTTGTACGCCTGATCCGGAGAACCCGGAACAGGCGCTCGAGCAGCCGATATCTCGCCTCCCGCCGCGAATCCGCGGCGATCATGCGAGAATCGGCGTGCTCGTGACCCCGATCCGTGCAGGAGATTTCGTGCGCACTGGAAAAATCGTCCGCTGGTCCGTCGCCACCGCCATGGGGCTGTCGGCGCTCTCGTTCACCGCCGTGGGCACCGCGAACGCCGAGGTCAGCTACACCTACACCTGCACCGCGGAGGACTGGTCCGGAAACCCGCTGCCCGCCGTCACCGTCGAGGTGCGCAAGGGCAAGAACCAGGCGCGGTATGCGGCCCGCCCGGAATGGCGCGGGCAGGCCAAGTTCGAAACCATCGAGTGCACCCCGGTTTAACCAACTCTCGGGACTCTCAGGGGTTCCCCCTGAAACCCCGATCGGGAGGGAGCTCTCAGGGGTTCCCCCTGAAACCCCGATCGGGAGGGAGCTCTCAGGGGTTCCCCCTGAAACCCCAATTGGGAGGGAGCTCTCAGGGGTTCCCCCTGAAACCCCGATCGGGAGGGAGCTCTCAGGGGTTCCCCCTGAAACCCCAATTGGGAGGGAGCTCTCAGAGGTCCCCCTGAAACCCAGTTGGGAGGGGCTCAAGGGTTTCTCTGAACCCCGATCGGGAGTGGCTCTCGGCGGGGACTGAATCGCAGTTGAGAGGGTCGGCTCTCGGTGTTCCCTGACCCCCGAACCAGGGTTCGGTGTCAGAGCACTGCCTGGGTCTGGGTGACTTTGGCGACGAGTTTTCCGGCGTCGTCGTGGATTTCGGTTTCGATGACGATGAAGCTGCGGCCTGCGTGAATGGGGCGGGACGAGGCGGTGGCGTAGCCGGAGCGGACGGCGCGCAGGAAATTCGTCTTGGATTCGACCGTGGTGGTGCCTTGTTTGCCTGCGGGCAGGTTGAGGAATGCGCAGACCGCGCCGGTGGAATCGGCCAGCGACATGAGCACGCCGCCGTGGATCGTGCCGCCCAGCGTGCACAGCGATTCGTCCCAGGCCAGTCGGCTGCGCACCAGTTCGGGACCGTGTTCGAGCACCTCGATGCCGAGTTTCTCGCTGAATGGCATGGTGGCGAACAGTTGTGTGCCGATGGGGTCCGGAACGGTTTCGATATCGGTCATGAGATCGACTCTGCCGCAGGGGGCGCGGCGGGTCGATTACCTGTCGGGTAAAGGTCCCGATCAGCGGAAGTGTCGCCTCCGGCGGGGTTCTGCGAGACTCTCCCGGTGCGGGTAGGTGTGCTTGGGCCGGTTCAGGTTATTGCGGATGACGGGTCTCCGGTGGAGATCGGCGGGGTCAGGGTGCGGATGCTGGCGGCTCGGCTGGCGCTCGAGAACGGCGGGGCGGTGCCGGTCGGCGCGCTGATCGACGGGCTGTGGGGTGAGGACGCGCCGGCGGAGGCGGCGGGTGCGCTGCAAGCCCTGGTGTCGCGGCTGCGGAAGGCGCTGCGCGGAGTGGGAACCGTGGAGCTCGGGGCGGGCGGGTACCGGCTGCCGGAGGCGCGGCTGGATGCGCAGCGATTCGAAGACCTGGTGCGGCAAGGACGCAAGGACCTGGCGGCCGGACGCGCGGAAGCGGCGGCCTCGCTGCTGCGCGAGGCATTGAGCCTGTGGCGCGGGGAGGCGCTGGGTGATGTGGCCGAGGCGCCGTTCGTGCGCGCGGTCGCCGCGCGACTGGACGACCTGCGCGCCGCGGCCATGGAGGATCGCTTCGATGCCGAACTGCGCATCGGTCGGTACGCCGATATTCTCGGCGAACTCGAGACCGCGGCCGAGGAGAATCAGCTCAGCGAAAGGCTGGCGGCGCTGCGGATGCGGGCGCTGACCGCGGCCGGGCGGCAATCCGATGCACTGGCGGTGTACGAGGAGATGCGCGCCCGCCTCGATGACGAGCTGGGCATCGACCCGTCCGCGGAACTGCGCGAGACCCATCTGGCACTGCTGCGCGGCGAGCTCGAAACCCCCGTGGCGCGACGGGAACCCACCGTCAACCGGCTCCCGGCGCGATTGACCAGCTTCATCGGCCGCGATACCGAACTGGAGCGATTGAGCCGCTTGCTCACCGACTCCCGGCTGGTCACCATTGTCGGACCAGGCGGCGCGGGCAAGACCCGCCTCTCCCTCGAGGCCATGGACCGATACACCAGCGGCCCAGTCTTTTTCGTCCCACTGGCCGAAGTCGGCGCCCCCGACCAACTCGCCGATGCCGTGGCCGGCGCCCTCGGCAGCTCCGACGAACGCCGCGCCGACCAGGCCACCCGCCTCGCCGAACTCCTGAATGTCGGTGCCGCCGTGCTGGTCCTGGACAATTGCGAACACCTCATCGAGGCCGCCGCCGGACTGGCCGCACACCTCCTCGACCGCCTGCCGCACTTGCGCATCCTCGCCACCAGCCGCGAACCGCTGGCCATAACCGGCGAGACCCTGTGGCACCTGGACCCTTTGGCCATCCCGGCGGGAATCCCCGAACCTGCCGCTGCACAGCAATTCTCGGCCATCCAGCTCTTCATCGACCGCGCTACGTCCGTCCGCCCCGACTTCATCCTCGACGACCGCACCGTCGCCCCGGTGGTGGAGATCTGCCGCCAACTCGACGGCGTCCCCCTGGCACTCGAACTGGCCGCCGCCAAACTCCGCTCCATGACCGTCGACCAGATCGCCCGCCGCCTCGACGACCGCTTCCGCCTGCTCACCTCGGGCAGCCGCACCGCCCTCCCACGCCAGCGCACCCTACTGGCCCTGGTCGAATGGAGCTGGGACCTCCTCGAAGACCCGGAACGCGTCCTGGCCCGCCGCCTCTCCCTCTTCCCCGGCGGCGCGACAGCGGAAGCCCTGGAAGCGATCTGCTCCACCCCCGACCTCCCCGCCGACGACATCATCTACATCCTCGACACCCTCGTCGAGAAGTCCATCGTCACCCGCTCCGCCGATGACAACCCCCGCTACCGCATGCTCGAAACCGTCCGCGCCTACGCCGCCGACCAACTCGCCCGCTCCGGTGACAACCTCACCACCCGCTTCACCACCCACTTCCTCGCCCTGGCCGAGGAACACGAACCCCTGCTCCGCACCGGCGAACAACTCCGCGCCATAGCCGTTTTCGACGCCGAACACGCCAATATGGCCGCAGCCCTGCGCATTACGCTGAACTCGGCCTCGGCTCCGGTGCCCGCCGTCGGCATGACGGCACCCGAGGCCGACCGGGCGGCGCGGTTCGTGCGTGCCTTGTTCTGGTACTGGGGAATTCGCGGCATGAGCACTCAGTTCGAGACCGCTCTCGCCGAGGTGCCGCGGTTCGGCCATGCGCTGCCTGCGGCGACGCGTACTGCCTTGCGGGTGATTCGGACAATGGCCGGTGGCGGCGGGGCGGAGCTCGCTGCGGCGGAGGCATTGCTCGCGGAGAGCGAGCACACCGGAGCGCTGCACTTCCACCCGGCGCTGCCGCTGTGGGCATCGCTGCTGGCTTCGAGCACCGGCAATGCCGAACTCGGTGAGCGGCAACTCGAGCTGGCTCTGCGGTGGCCCGACCCCTGGGTGCGGGCCAGCGCGCATTTCGCCCGTGATATCGCGCTGACCGGCAGCGGTGCGCAGCCCGCCGGTGCGGACGCCCGGCGAGAAGCCTTGCTGGGCTTCGGAACCGTGGGTGATCGCTGGGGCCTGGGTATGGCGCTGCTCGCCCAGGGGCGGGATCACTCGCTGCGCGGCGACCACGAGTCCGCCATCGCCGCCTTCTCCCGCGCCGTGGCCGTGGCCTCCGAACTCGGCATGGAGGACGACATTCTTTCCAGTCGAACCGAATTGGCAAATGAACGCATGCGCTGCGGTGATCTGCCCGCGGCCCTGCGCGATATCGAATCCGCCCAGCGCCTGGCCACCGACCTCGGCTACACCCGCCTCGCCGCCCTGCTTCTGCTCCTCCGCGCCGAATCCCACCGTCGCGCCGGTGATCCCGCTCGAGCCGACGGCGAACTCGACCACCTGGAACAGCTGCTCGAGCGCCTGCCCAAGGCCACCGCCCAGTTCGCCGCCCATCGAATCCTCCTCGCCCGCATGGCCAACCGCCTCACCGCCGGCGAGGCCCCGCAAGCCCGGGCACTGCTGCCGAACGTCCTCTCCGGCCTCGGCGCCGGCGGCGACGCGGGCGCCGCGGCCCACTCCACCGCCCGAGTCGCCGAACTCCTCGCCGAACTCGAATTCCTCGAAGACGCCCCGGAATCCGCGGCCACCACCCTGGGAACCACCGTCGTCATCCGCGGCATCTTCGACTCCGGCGAACCCGAACTCCACACCCTCGAAACAAAACTCGTCACCCGCCTCGGTCGGAAAGTCTTCGACGCCGCGTATCGCCGCGGCACCGACCTCCCCCGGGAAGAAGCCCTGAACCGCCTGACCGCCGCCCAGCCAATGACCACCCCCTGAGCGCCGTCGCCGACATTCAGCCGCCGACCGACGGCTGCGGCTCCTTTCCCACAACGGTCCAGCAAACCCGCCTCGAGTGAACTAGTGCAGGCGATACGTCGGAACTGGTGCGCGCAGCCGCCCTGATCGACGCCCGGGCCGGGAGTGACGGCCCGCTGGATCGGTGCGCATTACGCCTGCGCCAGCGAACGACCGCGAGACATCGAGCGGGCGTATCCGTGTCGGCCGAGGGCCGCAAACCCGGCAGCCACTGCCGGTGCGTTCCAGGCTGTTACAGCGGTGAAAGCTCGTCGTACCGCGCTCGTCGGCCACCAGGATGTTGCGGGTGTGGCCGACCGCGATCGCCGCACGGATATGTGTCGTCGAGTGCCGCGACGTTGGGCGCGCTCATTCGCTAGTTGGGCTCAGCAATCGTCGGCGCGGTCGAGCCTGCGCCGAAGCAGCTGACATGCCACCGGGCGGCTGTATCGAGACAGGATCTGCGGGTTTGATCGGGTGCGGGAAATGGCGATGGCCGGGAATCGGGGCGGCTTCGTTGTGGAAGCGGCTGCCGATTCCCGGCCGAATTCGGGTTCGGGACAGGCGGTCAGGAGGTGCGGCTGAAGAGGCGGCCGGCCAGGTCGAAGCCGGTGATGGCGCCGGATTCGTTGCGGCTGAAGAAGCCGCGCTGACCCTGGAAGGAGCCTTCGGTGATCATGTATTCGTCGTTCGGGAGGAGGCCGAGGACGAACGGCGGGTGATCCTGGGGGAGTTCGGTTTCCGAGGCTGCACGGATTTCGGGGCGGATCTTGCATTCCAGCGTCAGGGTGTCGCCGTCGGTGGCGATGACGGCGGTCATGGCGTCGATCTCGTACCGGCCGCTGATCTCCGCGGCGCGGGCCGGGTCGTGGGGGAGGGGCTCCGGGTCGGCGTCGATAATGCCGAGGTAGTGCTCGAGCGCCCAGCGGACGATGGACTGGTTGGCGCCCAGGCCGTCGGGGCTGGCATTGGACATGACGACGATGACGACATCGCGGTCGGGGACGATGAGCAGCTCGGCGAATTGGCCGAAACCGGACCCGCCGTGGCCGTAGGTGCGCACGCCGTCGATCTCGCGGAGGAACCAGCACAGGCCGAAGCCGTCGCCGAGGGCGCTGGCGCGCAGTTCGGCGGTCTGCTGCTGCATCTGGCGGACGCGGGCGGCGGGCACGATCTCGGCGCCGTTCTCGGCGCGGCCGTCGGCGAGATGCACACGGCCCCAGCGCAACAGGTCGGCTGCGGTGGCGGCGATACCGCCGCCCGCATTATTGGCGCGGGTCCCCTTCCACACTCGCTGCACCACCAGGTTGCCGTCCTCGTCGCGCTCGTGGCCGAGAGCGAAGCGGCGGGTCATGATCTCGTCGCGGCCGAAGAACGTGGCGTTCAGGCCCGCCGGTTCCAGGATCATGGTGGCGACGGCCTTCTCGTAGGTCAGCCCGGTGACGTTCTCGATGATCCGGCCGACCAGGTTGTAGCCGGCCTGGCTGTAGGAGGCGCGGGTGCCCGGCTCGGCGATCAGCGGGATGGCCTTCAACTCCGCGACGAACTTGGCCAGGCCGTCATCGCCCTCGCCGGTGTCGTTGATGATGCTCCACTCCAGCCCGGCGGTGTGGTTGAGCAGCTGCTTCACGGTGATCTGCGCGGCGATCCGCTCATCGGACAGCTCCAGTTCCGGCACATAGGTGCGCACCGGGGCATCCAGGTCGATTCGGCCCTTGTCGACCAGCTTCATGATCACGCTCGCCGTGTACGACTTGCTGATCGAGCTCAGCGCGAACAGCGTGTCCTCGTTCACCGGGACCGGGTTCTCGATGCTGGTCACACCGTGCGCGGCGAATACGGCCTGCCCGTTCACCCACACGCCCGCCGCGATGCCGGGAACCCCGAATTTGGTGGCCGTGGCCTCGACGATCTCCGACAGCGCGACATTCGACAGCTCAGCGTTCGACATTTCCTCGGTCCTTCTCTCAGTTCGTGCCCGGCCCTTGTGTTTTCGGCCCGGCATCCGGTGTGCACTCACAGTGCCGACCGCCGCTGATAGCGCGCTGACAGTCCACCGACAGCCGCTGTCGGCGCGCCTGCGCACGGTGGTGACCCGGCGCACACCGGCGGCGCGATGGGAGATGATCCGGGGTTGTGTAACGGCGCTCTCAGGCTGCTGTCAGCTTCAGGCCAGCAAATGCTCAGCGCATTCCGGCAGTGTGAGCGGTTGATCTTTCCGATGGGAAAATTCACCGATTTGCTGAGGAGTTATCCGGCGTGCGTGTATCGAAGACCTGGGGCGGCGCAGTTGTAGCGTTGACCGCTACCGTCCTGCTACCAGTCGCCGCGGGCACCGCGACCGCCGCTCCGGCGCCCGCGCTGAACGCCGCCGGCACCTCCGCGGACGGCTCGCGGATCGTGTCGAGCTCGTCCACCGGCGACCGCACGATCAAGCTGCAGGTCTACTCCGCGGCCATGGGCAAGAACATCGAGGTCGATGTGCAGCGCGCCGCGGACCCCTCCGGGCCGACGCCGGTGCTGTATCTGCTCAATGGCGCCGGCGGCGGCGAGGACCAGGCCACCTGGCAGAAGCAGACCGATGTGCTGAACTTCCTGGCCGACAAGAACGTCAATGTCGTGCAGCCGGTCGGCGGTGCGTTCAGTTACTACACCGATTGGCGCGCACCGGATCCCAAACTGGGCGTGAACAAATGGAAGACCTTCCTCACCGAGGAACTACCGCCGCTCATCGACCGCGCGCTGAACACCAACGGCCGCAATGCCATTGCCGGATTGTCGATGGCAGGCACCTCGGTGCTGCAGCTGCCGATCGCGAAGCCGGGGCTCTATCAGTCGGTGGCGTCCTACAGCGGCTGCGCGCAGATCAGCGACCCGCTGGGCTATGACATGGTGAATCTGGTGGTCGCCGCCGGCGGCGGCAACACCGACAATATGTACGGCCCCAAGGGTGACCCCATGTGGGCGGAGAACGATCCCTACGTGCACGCCGACCAGCTGCGCGGCCTGAATCTGTTCATCTCCAGCGGTTCCGGCATCCCCGGCCAGTGGGACACCCTCGACGGCCCGCACACCCTGCCCGGCCCGGGCGGCCTGGCCAATCAGGTGACCGTCGGCGGCGTCATCGAGGCCGGCACCAACTACTGCACCCACAACCTGGCCGCCAAGCTGAACCAGCTGGGCATTCCCGCCACCTTCGACCTCCAGCCGACCGGCACCCACTCCTGGGGCTACTGGCAGGACGACCTGAAGAAGTCGTGGCCGGTGCTGGCGGCCGGACTGGGCCTGCCCGCCTGATCCTTCCGGCTACTCGCCGAGTTCGAAGTTGGGGTAACCGTTGTCGCGTTCCTCATCGCAGAAGCGGCGGTAGTTGCCGAATCCGCCGATGTAGGGCATGAATACGCGCTTCTTGCCCTCCACATTGGCGCCCATGTACCAGGAGTTGGCTTTCACGAAGAGGGTGCCCTCGGCGACCTCCATGAGGTGGTCGGTCCACTTCGCCGCCGCCTCCGCGCCGGCCTCGACGCGGCGAACTCCCTTGGCGCGGCAGTGGTTCACCAGCGCGAGCACCCAATCCAGCTGCTGCTCGGAGTGCAGCACCATATTCGCCATGACCGACGGGGTGCCGACGCTGTTGATGCTGAACATATTCGGGAATCCGGGGATGCCGAACCCGAGATAGGTGAGCGGCCCGTCCGCCCACGTCTCCGCCAGCCGCGACCCGCGCGCCCCCTGAATGTCGATGCGCAGCAGCGCACCGGTCATGGCGTCGAAACCGGTGGCGTAGACCAGCGTGTCGAGCTCGATGAACCGCTCCGCGGTCCGCACGCCGGTCGGTGTGATCTCCTCGATCGGCTCGCGCCGCAGGTTCACCAGCGACACATTGGGCCGGTTGAACATCTCGTAATAGCCGGAGTCGGTGCAGATCCGCTTGGTGCCGATCGGATGATCGGTGGGGATCAGATCATCCGCCACTCGCTGATCGTCGATCTTGGCGCGAATCTTGGCCACCGCGAACTCGCGAACCAGTTCATTGGCGGTGAGATCGCTGTTCTGATCGGGAAAGACCTTGTTGAACAGCACCCCGCCCTGATTCCAGCGATCCTCCATGGCCGCTTCGCGTTCCTCTGCGCTCAGCTCCAGGGCCTTGGTCTGAATGCTGGGGTGCGGCGTCGCGGCCGGCGCGTAGAACGACTTCTCCCGCCGCTGCCGGTATGTCGCGCGAATGTGCTCCTGCTCCGCCTCGGTCCACGGCCGATTGGGCATGGGCACACTGAAATTGGCGGACCGCTGGAACACCGTGAGCGCCTGCGCCTGCCGCGCGATAATGGGGGAGACCTGGATCCCGGACGAACCGGTGCCGATCACGCCGACCCGCTTGCCTTCCAGCGCCGCGCCCTCCTCCGGCCAGCGCGCGGTGAAAAGCTCCTCACCCGCAAAGGTTTCCACGCCCGGGATATTCGGCTTGATCGGCGCGGACAGGCAGCCGGTCGCGAAAATCACGAAGCGGGACCGGTATTCCTCCCCGCCCTCGGTGCGCAGCGTCCAGATCGACTCGCCCTCGTCGAAGTGCGCCGCCGTCACGAACCGGTTGAACCGATACCGCTCCCTCAGCCCGAACCGATCCGCCACATGATCGATATAGGCCAGGATCTCCGGCTGCGCCGCGAACCGCTCGGTCCAGGTCCAGCTCTGCTCCAGCTCGGGATCGAACGAATACGAGTAGTCCACGCTCTCCACATCGCAGCGCGCCCCCGGATACCGATTCCAGAACCAGGTCCCGCCCACGCCTTCCCCGGCCTCCAGCCCGAGTACGTCCAGCCCGGCCCGCGCCGCCTGATGGACGCCATAGAGTCCGGCGAATCCGGCGCCAATGATGATCACATCGTGTGGACTGTCCTGCCCGGCGCTGGGATGCATGCGCGACCTCTCAACATTCGTCTAGCGATATTTCGAATAGGCATATCGTCGAGTTCCGAACGCCAGGTCGCGAGCCCTCGTCCCACTGACCAGGAGCCCGCACAAAGGTGAAACATCACCGACCGGGAACTGGTGGCGGGGTCCACTCGCGAAATGCCGCCATGGTTTCCCGGTGATCGCTTGTCCAGCTCGGTACGGGCTCACCCGGCGGGCGCGGGGGCGGTGAGGTGAACACTGCGCAGATATGACATTGCCGTACTTGCGATTTCGGTGGTGTGATCACCGGGCGAGGGGGAATCATGAAGCTATGGCGAGAAGCGACTCGCCGGAGCCCGGCGTCCTCCTGTGAGGCCGGTGCATGGTTTGGGCGGAGGCGTCAATGAGGGGCGTCTCCGCCGAGCCGATCCGCCCGCGTTCGACCCGGTCCGCAGGTGTGCGGCGCAGTGTTATTCGTGGACCGGTTCGCCGGTGACCACGTGGTCGGCGTGGTTGAGGCCCTCGCGCACCAGGCGGGCCAGATGCCCGTCGCGAATGCGGTAGATGATGCGGCGGCCGTCGCGGCGGGTGTCGACCAGGCCGGTGAAGCGGAGCTTGGCCAGGTGCTGGCTGACCGCGGTGCGGGAGGCGCCGCAGGCCTCGGTGAGCGCGGTGACATCGGCCTCGGCGTCGGCGAGGATCCAGAGGATGTGCAGGCGGGTGGGATCGGACAGCATGCGGAAGGTGGCGGTCGCCGCGTCCAGGCGAGCCTGATCCGGATCGACGGGGTGGGTGAGGCTGGCGGAGGGCAACGCCTTCGCATTGCTCTTGCTCACCATCGAGTCACCTTCCTGCCGCTACCACCGCCTCGACTCCCACCGGCACGGATACCGGCCAGACGCGGGCAGCTGTTGTAGCTGCCAGTGTAGCGAGGATGGCCAGTGTGACCGCCGTCATCGGCAGTCCCGCCGCTGCTCCGAGGGTGCCCGCAATGGGATAGGTGAGCAGGAAGCACGCGTGCGAGAGCGAGAACTGCGCGGTGAAGGCGGCGGTGCGGGAACCGGGATCGGTCTGGGCGCGCAGCAGGCGGGCGGCCGGAGTGTTGATCATCGAGGTGCCCGCGCCGAGAGACATCCAGGTGACGGCCAGCAATACCGCGCCCACGGCCGGGGGAAGCAGGGGGATCGTCGCGGCCGCGGCCAAGCCGATCGGCAGGATTCGGCAGCCGGTCAGCATGAACCGGCGCTCGCCGAACGCCTGCAGTGCGCGCGGTGTGGTCAGCGCCACCGCCATGGACCCGAATCCGAAGCAGCCCAGCGCGAGTGCCACGCCGGTATTGCTGCCGCCGAGCCGATCCCGCACGTACACCACGGTATTCACGATCACCAGTGAAGTCGCCGCCGCCACAACCAGATTCATGGCCAGCAGGCCGCGCAGCACCGGCCGATCGAACATGACGCGCGCACCGTGGGTGACCCGCCGCACGAACGGCGCGGACGAGCGATCGGCGCTGAGCCGCGGCAGCCGGGTGCTGAGCACCAGCGCGGCCGAGGCCACGAAACCCGCTGCCGTGCCGACGAACAGCAGGTGATAGCTGATCACCGTGAGCAAGGCCGCCGCCAGCATCGGGCTCAACAGCGACTCCAGGTCATAGGCCAGCCGCGAGAGCGACAGCCCGCGCGTGTAGTCCTCCTCGTCGGGCAGCACCGTGGGGATCACCGACTGGAACGCGGGCGTGAACGTCGCCGATGCCGACTGCAACAGCGCGATCAGCACGTAGATCTGCCACGTCTGCGTCACGAACGGCAGCAGCGCCGCGATCCCGGCCCGCGCCGCATCCGCCGACACCAGCAGGACCGTCCGCGGCACCCGCTCGGCCAGCGCGGAAATCACCGGCGCCACACCGACATACGCCACCATCTTGATGGCCAGGGCGGTCCCCAGCACGGCTCCGGCGTCCGCTCCGGCCAGGTTGTAGGCCAGCAGGCCGAGAGCCACCGTCAGCAGCCCGGTGCCCACCAGCGCGACCACCTGCGCGGTGTACAACCTCCGAAACCTCCGGTGCCGCAGTACGCCAATCATGCCGCCCACTATAAGCCAACGCGTGCGCAGGTGTGCACATAATGTCCCATGAACGGGCGCGCGAGCGGTATCGCCCCTGCTCACGGTTTGTGCACCGGAATCGCCACCTGCGCCGGTCGATGTTCCTGCGCTACCAGGACCTCATCGCCGAATTGTCCTGTTGTTACCTGTCGACCCGGGCAATTCGCCGCTATCCTCGCCCTCATGGGGAGGCACCTGGCGGCCTGTTGCCTGGCCGCGGTCTCGGCGCTGGCGATGACCGGCTGCACCGTGCACGGCACCGCGCAGCCCGAGTCCGGCGCGCCGGAAACCGGCCCCGGCGTCACCCCCACGACCGGAGCGAGCCCGGGCGAGCCGGTCTCGGACCTACCCCCGTGCGGCGATATCGGCACCGCCGCAACACCTCCCGACTGCCTGCTGGAATCCCGCGACAGCACCGGACTCTCCTTCGAGGTCCGGCATTCCGGCAGCGACGGGCACACAATCACCACCGTGACCGTCCTCGACGGCACCGGGGCCCGCGTGCAGACCCTCACCGAGAAGGACACCAGCGCCCCCTCCGGCCCGCGCGTCCGCGATCTCGACGCCGACGGCCGCGACGAACTCATCATCCCGCTGGCACTCGCCGAGGCGAACACCCGCTACGCCGTCTACCGCGCCACAGCCGACACCCCCGACCTGCACCGCGCCGGCGAACTGACCGGCATCGGCATAGACACCGCCGACGCCGGCTACACCGTGGTCTCCGCCCGCACCGCCCACGCCAGCTGGGACATCGAATTCTGGACCTTCGACGCGGACACCCTGCGCGCCCTCGTCACCGCCGAGGTCCGCCCCACCGAGGACCGCAGCGGCACGGTCACCGGCTACATCTGCAAGGTCACCGACGACGGCGGCCTCTCCACCCTCGGCCTCACCCCCGACGAGGCCACCGCCAAGTTCTGCACCGAACCGGCCGTCGGCCGCGTCATGCGCTGACAAGCCGACCACGCACCCGCACCCGCACGCGAGCCTTCCTGCTGCGCCCTAAGCTGCTTCCGGCTGCGCCCCAAGCCGCTTCCGGCTGCGCCCCACGCCGTGTGCGGCTGCGCCCCACGCCGTGTGCGGCTGCGCCCCACGCCGTGTGCGGCTGCGCCCCACGCCGTGTGCGGCTGCGCTCTGCGTCGTGTGCGGCTGCGCCCGGTGACGTTTGCGGGAGCGACCGCGTCCGGCCGTGTGCCGAGTCTGGTCAGATGCGACTTGGCGCACAGCCGGGTCCTACCTCTCCCGGCGCACTCGACCTCGGGGGGAATACGGGGTTTATCGGGGGAATTCCCGATGTTCGAATACTTGCCGCGAGACCAGGATGGAGGCAGGTCAGCTGAACGGAATCGGAGTCAGGAACGCGGCTTTCCGTACCGGCGCCGCACCCATTCGGCGTAGTCGAACGACACCGCCTCGCCACTGTCGTCGAGGCACAGCGCAGCGTCGCGCAGTCGGCGGGCGATACGGCCCAGGGGCGGCACCGGGACGGGGAGGAGGGCGTGGCCGAGGATTTCGCGGCGAGCCGTGGCGAGTTCGGTCAGGGTGTGGACGGCGGGGCCGCCTACGTCGCGGACGCGGCCGGACGGTCCGGCTTCGGCCGCGTCGGCGAGGCGGGCGGCTACTGCTGTCACGTCGACCGGCTGGAAGCGCATCGAACTGTGTGGGGCCACGCGCAGCTTTGCGGACAGGCCGAGGATCTGGTCGATCAGTTCGTGGAATTGGGTGGCGCGCAAAAGGGTCCATGGGATCGGGCCCTGGGTGACCACGTGTTCCTGGGCGACCTTGGAGCGGTAGTAGGCGAACGGCACCTGATCGCAGCCTACGATCGAGATCTCCACATGGTGTCCGACCTCGGCGCGCTGCTCGGCCGCCAGCAGCGAACGTACGCCTTCCACCAGGACTTTCGCGCTGCGTGCACCCGTGTGGTTGGCGGCGTCGACGACTGTGGACACGCCTTCGAGCGCCTTGTCGAGGCCCGCGCCGGTAGCGAGATCCACCGGATGGTGCACCGTTCCGGGCACGGGATCGGTGGGTGGGGTGCGGGTGAGTACGCGCACGGTGTGGCCGCGCGCCGCGAGATCGCGCACCACCGGGGCGCCGAGTACTCCGGTTCCGCCCAATACCGCTATCTGCATGTCGAATCCCCTCTCCGATGCGCTCTTCTCGGACGCTAGGACCATTCGAACCGGTACTCAACATGATTCATCGCATCGTGTCGGACGGCCCACATTCGAGCGCTGTCCGCGCGTCGGTGCGGTTGGATGGCGCCGGACCGCCTGCGGTCAGATCCGCGCCCCCTTCGCGCGATTGCATGCGCGGCACAGGATCTGAAGGTTGGCCGCGCTCGTCGCCCCGCCCCGGCTGAGCGGGATGATGTGGTCGAACTCCAGATAGTGGCTGTCCCCGCACTCCACGCACTTGCCGCCGTCGCGCTGCCACACCTGCGCTTTGACTTCCTGTGGGATGGAACGCGTGTCGCGGCGGCCCGGGGTGAGCGCGAGTCGTTTCGCCACGCGCAGCGCGCCTTCCATGGTCGCGGCCACATGATCGGGATCGGCCACCTCGAACACGGCGCCGCCGCGCGCCGAGGTGGCGGCGACCAGCACCCGCCCGCCCTCCGAGGTCACCGAAACCACACGCGTCCACAGCATTTCGGCACCGGTGTCGGAGCCGGTGAAGCGCAGCTTCTTATTGCTGCAGATGAGTCGGCCCTCGGTGAGCTTCGGCCCGCGCGCCAGCTGCCGGATATGGATGGCCGGCACATCCAGATGCAGTTGCTCCTCCGGATCCAGGTGCAGCCCCGTGGCCGGCAGCACCGGCATCTCGCCCGAACGCAACCGGGTGAGCATGCGGCCGCGCTGCATCCGGCGGCGCAGATCCTCGATCAGCGGCCCGCTCAGCCCGAACGCGCCGACGGCCCGGTCGAAAGCCTCCATCTCCGGTTGTTCGATCGCCCCGTCGGCGAAGGCGAAGGCCACCAGCCGCTCCACATGGTCGTGCGCGAGCGGCCGCAGCGATTCCAGCGCCCGCGTCACGTCGATCTGCTGATAGCGCAGCGCCGTCCACAGCGCGTCCCAGTCCTCGCCCTGCGTGCCCACCGTGCGCAGCACCCGCTCGACCCGCCCCCGCCAGGCCAGCAAATAGTCGTCGATCTCTCCGGCGCACTCCCGGCACGGAGCGGGCGCGCCGAACAACCGCCACCGCCGCGGCCGCCCGCACCGCGGGCAGTGCCGGGCATCCACCGGCAACTGCGGCCGCATCGCCGCGGTCCACTCCGACCCGTCCCACCAACGCAGCCGCCCCGCCTGCTCCGGATCCGGATGCCAGTCGGCCCGTTCGGGATTCGGCGGCGGTGGCGGCGGCATCTCCGGCCGCTGGCGCTCGAGCGAGAACCCGCGCCGCGGCCCTCGCTGCCCGGATTCCGGCGTGCGCTGCCCCCGAACTGGCGTGCGCTGCCCTTGATCCGGCGTGCGCTCGTCCCGATCGGGCGCGGGCTCGTCTCGGCCCGAACTGCGCTGTTCCTGATCGGGCGTGCGTTGTCCTCGATCCGGTGCGAGCTGGTCTCGGTCCGAGGTGCGTTGCCGTCGATCTGGCGTGCGCTGGTCTCGGTCCGAGGTGCGTTGCCCTCGATCCGAGGTGCGTTGATCTTGATCCGGTGTCCGAGTCTGGGTCTCCGGCTCGTCCACCTGCACGCCGAACTCGGTCACGATGCCCGCCAGCCCGCTGGTCCACCCCTGGCCGATGGCGCGGAATCGCCACTGCCCGTCGCGGCGATAGAACTCCCCGAACATCATGGCCTGCACCGAGTCCGAGTCGGCGATCTCGAACCAGGCGACCGGGCGGTTGTGGTCGAACACCGTCAGCACCAGGCCCGGCACCTCGGTGAAGGATCCGCCCTCCACCGACCCGGTGAGCACGATCCGCGACACCTCGGATTCCGTGCGCGGCAGCGATACCGACAGTCGCGCGGTCCCCGGCCCCGGCTCCAGATCCAGCGTCACCGCCTGCGACACGTGCCGGGGAGCGTTGAAGAACACGAAATCCCGATCCGAGCGCACCTGCCCGGCCTCGGACAGGAGTAAGGCATGCGCATCCACCTCGTGCTCCGACTGCCACGAAAGGACAACCGTCAGAAGCGATGTCGGAACCGGCGCATGGCCACCCTTGGTGAGTTTCATTGTGATCGAAGTTTGCCACGCGACTCCGACACGCCCGCCGGGCCGCAGAACCGCCCGGTCGGAACACTCTGTGCCCTATCCGAAACAGTCCCGCACCACTACGTGATGCACAGTGGAACCATGACCACTCCGACCGGCCCCGCCCGCAAGCCCCCGGCATCGCGCGCCAAACCCCAGACCTCCCGCGTCCCCACCGCCGCCGACATCCTCGCGGCCGCCCAGGCCGCCGTCGAAGCCGCGCAGACCGCCGCCGGCCAAGCCCTCGACTCGGCCCAGCTCACCGCCAGCACCGCCTTCGACACCGCGGTCCGCCTGCCACCGGCCTCGGTCCAGCTGGCCGCGCAACTCCCCGACCTCATCGAGAACCTCACCATCGCGGTGGACCGCCTCAACTCCACCATCGACCGCCTCGACCGCACCCTGGCCCTGGCCGAGCCCGCCTTCGCGGCCTACGACCGCATGCTCACCCGCCTGGAGGGCGTCACCGCCCTCACCGAGGAACTCTTCACCCGCCTCGACAAACTCCCCGGCGCCTCCCTCCTGGGCCGCATCACCGGCACCCGCTCCACCCCCGATCCCGAACCGTCGCAGGAGAAGCCCCGAGGTCGGCGGAGGTAACCGTCCGGCGCTCGGTCAGGCCGAAGGGAGCGGGGCGGATGGCGTCACGCCGAGGCCGGGCAGGGCGCGCAAGGAGGCCGCGGCCTTCCAGACCATTTCGTGGTACTCGTCCTCGGGGTCGGAGTCGAGGACGATCGCACCGCCGGCGCCCACGCGCCAGCGGCCGTTGTGGCGGACGGCGGTGCGGATGACGATGTTCAGGTCGGCGGTGCCGCCCAGGCCGAGGAAGCCGATGGTGCCGGAATAGATGCCGCGGGCCTCGGTCTCCAGCTCGTCGATGATCTCCATGGTGCGCAGTTTCGGGGCGCCGGTCATCGATCCGCCGGGGAAACACGCGCGCAGGCAATCGATGACGTCGTGATCGGCCCGCAGCGTGCCGCGCACGGTCGAAACCAGTTGGTGCAAAGTCGTATACGTCTCGACGGCCATGAGCTTCGGCACGTGCACCGAACCGACCTCGCAGACCCGCCCCAGGTCGTTGCGGAGCAAGTCGACGATCATGAGGTTCTCGGCGCGGGTCTTGGGGCTCAGGGCCAGTTCGGCCGCCAGCGCCGCATCCTCGGCAGGAGTGTGCCCCCGCGGGGCCGTGCCCTTGATGGGCTTGCTCTCGACCGTGCCCGCCCGATCGATCTTCAGGAAGCGCTCGGGGGAGGAGCAGGCCACCTCCAGATCCGCGAATCGCAGAAACGCCGCGTACGGTGCGGGATTGCAGCGGCGCAGCGTGCGATAGACGCTCAGGCCCGCACTGCCGGCGGTGGGCTTGGCGGGCACGTACGCGCTGTCGGTGATGCAGATTTCATAGGACTCGCCCGCAAGCAACTGCTGCTTGCACACCTCGACATCGGCGAGATACCGTTCCCGGCCCCGGGTCAGCAGCGGCGCGACGCCGCGCTCCTCGGTGCGCAGCACCATATCCGGCGGATTCTCCCAATTCGGAACGGTTTCCAGAATGGCTTCCGTCGCACTGAGCCACTCCCGCGCAGCAGCAAGGGAATTCGCCTCGGCCAGCGCCAGCAGATGCGTCCGCCCCGCCTCGTGATCGACCACGATCAGCCGGTCCGCGAAGATCCACTGCGCATCCGGCGTCGGCGCGCGATGCGCCGCGGTCGCGCCGCAATCGGCCTTCATCTCGTACCCGAGGTACCCGACATAGCCGCCGACGAAATCGAAAGGCACATCCGGGAATTCGATCCGCCGGCGACGTAGCTCATCGGCCAGGTAATCGAGCACCCCGCCCGGAACGAAGCGCCGCCCGGCCGCGGATTCGACTTCCACCTGCCCCGAGCCCACCCGGTAGCGCACGGTCTCCGCCAGCGGCCCGGACGCGTCCCCGAGGAACGAGAACCGATCCAGCCCCGGTTCGACATGCTCACTGTCGAGCCAGAAAGCGCTGGGGGACCGGGCATACAGCCGATCGAACACGATCTCCGCGTCCACGGCCCGCTCCAGCACCATCTGCTCCACGCGATACTCGACACCGGCATCGAGTTCCCGAGCCTCCGTCGACGCGGGTGAAACACGCTGCGGCGCTTCGGCTCTCCGGAACGCGATCGGAGCCTTCCGCCACCCCTCGGTCAGCGCGGCGAAATTGCGCAGAATCGTCTTGCCGTGCTCGCTGGCAATGGATTCGGGATGGAACTGCACTCCCCACTGCGGCCGGCTGCGATGCCGGACGCCCATGATCACACCGTCGGGCGAGGTGGCCGTCACCTCGAGCTCGTCCGGCAGCGGCGTGGCCGCGCACAGTGAGTGATAGCGCACCGCCGTGAACCCCTGCGGCACATCGGCGAACAGCTCCCGGCCGTCGTGGGTGATGAGATCCGGATACCCGTGCCGCGCCTCCGGTGCGGCGGTGACCACACCGCCCGCCGCGATCACGATCCCCTGATGCCCCAGGCACACACCCAGCAACGGCAGTTCCGCCCGCGCGATCACCTCCGCCGAAATGCCGAAATCCCGGGGAACATCCGGCCGCCCCGGGCCGGGGGAGATGACGACGTTGTCGAAGCCGTCCAGATCGAGTTCGGCGAGCCTGGCCACCTCGTCATTGCGCACGACCACGGGTTCGGTCCCGTTCACCTCACTGATCAGCTGATACAGGTTGTAGGTGAACGAGTCGTAGTTGTCGATCAGCAGCGTGCGCATTTGGCACGCACATTACGCCTACCCGCCACGCCCATCGTGTACCGGTGCCCGCGACACGCATGCTCCTGACCTGGGGGAATTCTGCAGGACCAGATACTGCTGGCATATGCCTTCAGTTCTATTGGTGGCCTACGGCACAATGTTGGGCATGTCTGTAGTGCAGCCCGTCGAGGTGGATCGCGACGTCGTGGATTTCGCGATCGTCGGCAAATGGATGGATGAACAGGGCTTGCCCGGTGGCGAATTCACCGGCGTCAAACCCCTCGGCGGCGGAACGCAGAACATCATGCTGCGCTTCACCCGCGGCGGCCGCGACTACGTCCTGCGCCGTGGCCCCAAACATCTGCGCACCGCCAGCAACAATGTCATCCGCCGCGAATCCCGCATCCTCGGCGCGCTCGACGGCACCGGCATCCGTGCGCCCAAGGTCATCGCGGCCTGCGGCGACGAAGCCCTCATCGGCGCGGCGTTCTATCTGATGGAGCCGATCATCGGCTTCAACCCGCAGACCGAGCTTCCCGAACTGCATGCCAACGATCCCGAGATCCGCCGGCAGATGGGCCTGTCCGCCGTCGAGGCCATCGCCCGCCTCGGCTCCCTCGACCACGAGGCGCTCGGCCTGGCCGACTACGGTAAGCCCGAGGGCTTCCTGGAACGCCAAGTCCCGCGCTGGCTTTCCGAACTCGAGGGCTACAGCGCCAATGAGGGCTACGCGGGTCCGCAGATTCCCGGGCTCGAGCGCGTCGGCGACTGGCTGGACCGCAATCGCCCCGCGCCGGCCCGCCCCGGCATCCTGCACGGCGACTGTCATCTCGCCAACATGATGTTCCGCTACGACGGTCCCGAAGTGGCCGCCATGGTCGACTGGGAGATGTCCACCATCGGCGACCCGCTGCTCGATCTCGGCTGGCAGATCGCCACCCGCTTCGAACCCGGCACCACCGGGGCCTCCCTGGTCGGCAGCCTCGGCGCGGTCGGCGGCCTGCCCGCCCCGGAGGAGATGGCTGCCCACTACGCCAAGTTCTCCGATCGCGACATCAGCCAGGTCACCTGGTACACGGTGCTGGCCTGCTTCAAGCTCGGCATCGTCCTCGAGGGCACCTACGCGCGGGCGTCGGCGGGCAAGGCGCCCAAGCAGGTCGGCGACTTCCTGCACGCCATCACGCTGGAGCTCTTCGAGAAGGCGCACAAGCTCATGGACTGAGCGGTCCGCGAACTTGTCGCGATATCGTCGAGCGTTGGCAGAATATTGCTGTTCAAAAAGATTCTGACACCGTAGATTGTCGGTCATGTCGATCGTTCCGGATGCCAAGGACTGGACCTGGGTGCTCGAGCGCACCTGCACCGATTGCGGATTCGATCCGGCGGCCACCTCGTTCGAGGCGGTCCCGGGTCTCACCCGCGACAGCGCCGCGCGCCTGAGCGCCGCCCTCGAACGCCCGGACGCCGCTGTGCGCCCGGACGATTCGACCTGGTCGGCCCTCGAGTACGCCGCTCACGTCCGCGACGTCTGCCGCATCTTCGAGCACCGGCTCGACATCACCCGCACCGCGTCCGCGCGGCCCGGGCCGGTGATCGGCGGCTACGACCCGTCGGTGACCATCGACGATGCCGGAATCCCCATGTTCGCCAACTGGGATCAGGACGTCACCGCTATTGCCGAGGACTACGGCAGCCAGCGGCCCGCCGCGGTCGCGACCGAACTCGGCACGGCCGCCGACGCCGTGTCCCGCGCCTTCGCCTCGGTACCCGCGGAGGAGCTCGGCCGGGCGGCCAAGCGCAGCAACGGTTCCCGGTTCACCGTGGAGTCCCTGGGCATCTACTTCATCCACGATCTCGTGCACCACGTGCACGATGTGGAGAAGGTCTAGCCCAACTCGGCGGCCACCGCGCCGGAGAGCAACCGGCGCGCCCGGTCGAGGGTGATCGAGCCGCTGAGCCAGCGCTCGCTGAGACCCTCGACCAGGGCGGTCAGCCGTTCCGCGGCATCGGCCGCATCGACTCCGGCCGGCACCGAATTCTCTTTCTGCGCCTGCCGGATGAGGGATTCGATGTAATCCGTCCACGACCGCGTCGAAACCCGCAGCGGTTCCCGCAGATCCGTATTGAACACCGCGCTGGCCCGCAGCTCACCCCAGGCGATGCTGTTCTCCCGGACCTCCTCGGTCTCCTGGAGCTCCAGCAGCAGCACTTCTTCCACCTGCCGGCGCGCATCCGCGCCGGCGCAGGTCCGGTCGGTGTAGCAGGCGGCTCGGTGATCGATGTGCGCGAGCGCGGCCAGCACCACGCCCCGCCGATCCTTGAAGTGGTAGTAGATCAGCGCCGTGGACACGCCCGCCGCGGTCGCCACCTTCTCGATGCGCAGGCCGCGGACGCCGTCCTGCGCGATGACGCGGACGGCGGCCTCCAGGATCTGGGTCTGGCGGTCGGACACGAAAAACCTCTCTCTACAGCGCGGGTTCCTGCTGCGTGGCGCAGTGGATGCCACCGCCCCCCGCCGCCAGCGCATCGATGGCGACCGGCACGATCTGCCTTTCGGGGAAGAGTCGCGCGAGGGTGGTCGCGGCGGCGCGATCGGCAATCGGATCCCCGAACTCGGGGACGATGACCGCGCCATTGCAAACATAGAAGTTGATGTAGCCCGCCGCGAAGTCCTCGTTGTCCTCACTCGCCCATTGCGAGCGCACCGTGGCCGGCGCCTCGAGCACCTCGACCTGCAGTCGCCGCCCGCGCGCGTCGGTCGCCGCGCGCAGAATATCGAGGTGGCGGCGGGTCACGTCGTGGTCGAAGGAATCCGGGTCCTGATCCAGCGCGGCCACCACCACACCGGGTGTGGTGAAGCGGGCGTAGAAATCGGTGTGCCCGTCGGTGATGTCGTACCCGGCGATACCCGGCAGCCAGATGACCTTCTCGATGCCGAGCAGCCACCGCAGTTCCTCCTCGACGTCGGCCTTCTTCCACCCCGGATTCCGGTTGTTGTTGAGCACGCAGCTCTCGGTGATGATCGCCGTGCCCTCGCCGTCGACCTCCAGGCCGCCGCCTTCGAGGATCAGATCGGTTTCGAGCAGTTCGGCGCCGGTGCGTGCGGCGATGAAGGCCGCCAGCCGGGCGTCCTTGTCATAGTCCTGTTTCTCGCCCCAGCCGTTGAAGTTGAAGTTCACCGCGGCCTTGTTCGAGCCGGCCACGAAGACCGGGCCGGAGTCGCGCAGCCACAGGTCGTCCATCGGAGTCTCGACGAGTTCGATATTCGGGCCGAGCAGATTGCGGGCGAGATCCATCTCGCCGGGCCGCACCAGCATCGACACCGGCTCGAAGCGGGCGATGGCCTGCGCGATGGCGGCCAGATCGCGGCGCACCGCCGGCAGTAGCTCATCGCCCCACACCTTCGCGCTCGCGCCGAAGGCCATCCAGGTGCGCTGGTGCCGGGCGGCCTCATCGGGCATACGCCACATACGTTCATCCTCCACAGCGGTAGGGGACTGCCGCGGGGGGAAACCGCATCCCGCGAGCACGGCGCTCGCTACGGCCATTCCGGCCTGTATGAACTGACGCCGCTGCATGGAAGTCGCTCCTCGTTCGTGGGCCGCCCGTTCGATCGGGCGGCCCGTTGGCGATCACCAAGCTAATCCTGACTAAAAAATTAGTCAAGGTGATTCCGCTGGAAATCCCATGGACCGGCCGCGGGGGCGGGACCTACTCTGACGCGATCCAGAGGAGGGGATTCCTGATGTCAACCCTGCAGGTCACCGTCGAACGATTGATCGTCCATCCGCACGCCAACGCGGACCGGCTCGAGCTGGCCCAGGTCGGGCTGTACCGCGCCGTTATCGCCAAGGGACAGTTCACGACCGGTGACTATGCGATATACATTCCGGAGCAGGCGATCCTGCCCGAGGAGTTGATCTCCGAGCTCGGGCTGACCGGGAAACTCGCCGGGTCCCAGAAGAATCGGGTGAAGACGGTGCGGCTGCGCGGAGAGATCTCGCAGGGCATCGTCGGGTTGCCGGCCGCCCTGGCCGGCGTCGATCTGGCCGCGGCCGAGGCCGAGCGGACCGACTTCGCCGAACTGCTCGGCATCACCAAATGGGTGCCGCCGGTACCGGTCTCGATGTCCGGGCAGGTGGAATCCGCGCCCGATCTGATCCGGTGGATCGACGTGGAGAACATCAAGCGCTACCCGGGCATCTTCGAGGCCGGGGAGCAGGTCGTCGCCACCGAGAAGATCCACGGCAGCGCCTGCCTGATGACCTATCTGCGCGAGGGCGATCAGGTGCTGGTGTCCTCCAAGGGACTCGGCGGCCAGTCGCTGGCGCTGGTGCCCGCCGACGGCAACCTGTACTGGCGCGCCATCCGGCGGTTCGGACTGGTCGAGGCGGCGCGCAAGCTCGGCGAGGCCCTCGGCCTGGCCCGTGTGGGGTTCTTCGGCGAGGTGTACGGCGCGGGCGTGCAGGACCTGCACTACGGTGCGGCCGCCGCGCACGACGACACCCTCGGCTTCGCGCTGTTCGATGTGGTGATCGATCCCGCCCCGGAACCGGTGCGCTGGCTCGGCCACGCCGAAATCGGTGCCGTCCTGGCGGATCTCGGGATTGCCGTGCCGCGGGTGCCGGTGCTGTACGAGGGGCCGTACGACGCCGAACTGCTGCTGAACCTGGCGGAAGGCAAGGAGACCGTCTCCGGCTCGGAGGCGAATATCCGTGAGGGCCTGGTGGTTCGCCCGGCGGTGGAACGGCAGTCGCCGATCCTCGGCGGCCGCGCCATCGGCAAGATCGTCTCCAACGCCTACCTGTTGCGCGACGGCGGCACCGAATACGAGTGAGCAAGCGGGCGGCCCGATGACGGGCCGCCCGCCCACGGGCTCAGCGGCAGCGCAGCAGCGCCGCGCGCAGGTTGCGGGAGCGGACGTCGTCCAGCACGGCCATGCCGAGCCGGTTCATGACGTACCCGAAGCCCAGACCCGTTGCGGGGTCGGCGAATCCGAACGATCCGCCGTAGCCGGTGGTGCCGTAGGCGCGCTTGTCCGAGCCGAAACGGAAACTGCCGCGCGACTTCCGGAAGCCCAGGTGGTAGCGGCTGGGCGTGAGCAGCACCAGATCCTCGGCCGGAACATCGTCGGCGGTCTCGGCGGAGGCCAGGCGCGCCAGCACATCCCGGTCGATCGGCAGCTCACCGGTCGCCCCGGCCGCCGCACCATAGACCCGCGCCAGCGAGCGCGCCGTCCCCACGCCACCCGCGGCGGGGCTCTCCACGGCCAGGAATTCGCGCCGGGCCGCTCGCGCGGGCGCACCCACCTGCGGGCTGTTCAGCGCCTGGAACGACAGCCCGCGTTTGGCGAACAGCTGAATCCCGATGCGCACCGGCAGATCCCGCTCGTACCGCAGCACATCCAGCCCCTCGGTCGCCGACAGCTCCGCGACCCGGCCCATCGAGACCTCCTCGGGCAGGCCGATATAGAAGTCCAGCCCCAGCGGCCCCGCGAAATCCTCCGCGAATACTCGCCCCAGCGTCCGATGCTCCGGATCGACCCGCCGAATCAACTCCCCGTGATACAGCCCCGCCGTAATCGGGTGATACCCCTGCCGGGTCCCCGGCCGCCACAACGGTTTCTGATCAGCGAGAATCCTCGCCAGCCCATCCAGATCCCCCATATCCTTCAGCCGCACCGGCCGATCCAGCGCCGCCAGCCCCGCCTGATGATCCAGCAACTGCCGCACGGTAATCGACTCTTTCCCATGCGCCCCGAACTCCGGCCAGTACTTCACCACCGGCGCCTCGTACTCCAGCAACCCCCGCGACACCGCCGCCGCCACCACGAACCCGGTCATCCCCTTGGTGGACGACCACACCGGAGCCATGGTGTCCCGCTCCCAAGCCTTCGTCCGCCTCCGGTCGCGATACCCCGCCCACAGATCCACCACCGGCCGATCCCCGTCATACACGGCCACCGCCGCCCCGATCTCCCCATGCTGGGAGAAGTTCCGGCGAAAAGCATCAGCGACAGGCCCGAACCCGGACTCCACCTCGCCATGGATCTCAACACGCGCACTCATGATGCCCAGATCGTATCGACCCCACCGAGCAACGCCACCCCCGCGACGACCGCCCCCCCGCGCCCACCGAATGCCATCTCGCGGTCGGGCCTGGATCGCCTGCTGATCGGGCTGCGTCGCACTATGGACGAGCCGTGCCGCTCGGGGGCAGGCTGCTTCGCGTGGTGATCAGGCTGCCGCGGCGGCCGGGTATTGCGCCAGGAATTCGAGGATGGCGGCGTGCCAGCGATCCGGCTGCTCGATCATCACCACGTGGCCGCCGGGGAGTTCGAGGTACTCGGCGCCGGGGATGGCGGCCGCTTGCTCGCGCGCGCCGGCGGGGTCGACGAGGAGGTCTCCGGACAGGCCGATGACGAGGGTTGGTACCGCGACGCGGGGGAGGTCCGCGGTGATGTCGACCGCGGCGACCAGGGCGGCCTGGGCGGCGGTGCCGCCCGGAACGCCGGCCGCCATCTGTTCGAGCATGCCGGGAAGCTGGTCGGACGGAATCGCATTCACGAAGTCGGCGCTGAACCCGGCGAGCAGCGCGACTCGGGCGAATGATTCGCGGTCACCGGCGGCCAGCAATCGCTGCCACAGCTCCACATTGGCGCGCGCCCGGTTGTCCGCCCGCACGAATCCTGCGGTCAGCACGAGCCCGCGCACTCGCTCCGGATGTCGCACCGCCGCACGCACGGCCACCGCGGTGCCGAGCGAGTAGCCGATGATCGTGAATTCCTCGGACCCCGCTGCCGCCGCCTCGGCCACCAGAGCGTCTGCGAGCGAATCCAATTCGAGCGGAGTGTCATCCGCGGGATAGTCCGACCCGATCACCGTGTGCTGTGGGGCCAACACCGGAATCAGCGATCCGAAGTTGGCCGCGATCCCGCCGCTGGCGCCGTGCGCGAGCACGATCGCCGGGCCGGAGCCGGCGACGGTGGTGGTGAGGACGGGGGCCGGTGCTGAAATGTTCGTCATGCCGCCGACGTTAGGGATTCACATGGGTGTGAAGGTCAAACCGATGTGCGGGAGGTCACAGTGCTGATCGGCGAGCTGTCCCAGCGAACCGGCGTCCCCGCCCGCCTCCTCCGCTACTACGAGGAACAGGGACTCCTTGTCCCGCACCGCGACTCCAACGGCTACCGCACCTACGACGACTCCGCCCCCGCCACGGTCACCCGCATTCGCGACCTCCTCGAAGCCGGCCTCCCCACCCGCGCCATCCGCGAACTCCTCCCGTGCGCCACCGACACCGGCTACCAGCATTGCGCCCACTCCCGAAAAGTGGTCGCCGACGGCCTATCCCACCTCGAATCCCAGATCGAGGACCTCACCCGCCGCCGCACCCTCCTCGCCCGCCACCGAGAATCCCTCCTCGCCAGCCCTGTCAACCCCGAACCGGCCATCCACCCCGAACTCGCCGCGGACGCGTAACCGCTCGCGAGCCCGGCACAACCAACGTCGCTGGTCGTTGTGGCGCATGAGGCGGTTGCAGTGATCCCCCTGTCTTCGAGGACGATGGGGACGGTTGAGGTCGCCGGGTGGGTGAAGTCGGTGCCGTTGGGTAGCTGACGGGTGGGAGTGGGTGGGGGACACGTGGACCCTGTGCGGGTTTGCGGGGTTTGACCAGGTAGCGTGGCCTTACGTGCCGGGACTGAATCGGATTACCGCGTCATTGCTGCGGACGAAGCCTGTTGAGCAGCTCGCCTCGGATGGGGAGCACAGCGCATTACGCCGGAGTATGGGGCTGGTTCCGCTGATCGCGTTGTCGGTGGGGGCGACGCTGGGGACGGGCATTTTCGTGGTGCTGGGGGAGGCCGCGCCGCTGGCCGGGCCGGCGGTGGTGATCTCGTTCGCGATCGCGGCGCTGGCGGCGTTGTTCTCGGCGTTGTCGTATGCGGAGCTCGCCAGTGCGGTGCCGGTGTCGGGGTCGGCCTATTCCTATACCTATGCGACGTTGGGCGAGATTGTCGCCTGGGTGTGCGGGTGGTGCCTGCTGTTGGAGTACGGCGTTTCGGTGGCGGCGGTCGCCGTCGGGTGGGGCTCGTATTTGAACGAGTTCCTCGGTTCGACGATCGGGTGGCGGATTCCGGAAGCGCTGTCGGCCGCGCCCAGCGAGGGCGGCATCATCGATCTGCCCGCTGCGGTCGTCGTGCTCATTGCGACCGCGGTGCTGCTGGAGGGCGTGCGGGAGAGCGCGCGCGTCACGACCATCACGACGCTCATCAAGATCTCGGTGCTGATCTTCTTCGTGGTCGTGGCCGTGACCGCGTTCAACTCCGGCAACCTGCAGCCGTTCGCGCCGGCGGGTGTCGCGGGTATCGGGGCGGCCGCGTCGATGGTGTTCTTCTCGTTCATCGGCTTCGATGCCGCGTCGACCGCGGGTGAGGAAGCCAAGAATCCGCAGCGGGACCTGCCGCGCGCCATCATCATCTCGCTGGGCATCGTCACCCTGGTGTACGTGCTGGTGGCGCTGACCGCGGTCGCGGCGGTCGGCGTGGACGATGTGAGCAGCTCGGGCGCCTCGCTGGCCACCGTTCTCGAGCAGGTGACCGGAAAGGGTTGGCCCGCCACCATTCTCGCCGCGGGCGCGGTGATCGCCATCGCCTCGGTGGTGCTGACCGTGCTGTACGGGCAGACCCGCATCCTGGTGGCGATGTCCCGCGACGGGCTCATGCCGAAGGTGCTCTCGCGGGTCGGCGCCAAGCGGGTCCCGACCGTCAACACGTTCGTCGTCGGCGGCGTGGTCGCGGTGCTGTCGGCGCTGGTCCCGCTGGGCGAACTGGTGAACGCCACCAATATCGGCACCCTGGTCTCCTTCGCCCTGGTGAACATCGGCGTCCTCGTGCTGCGCCGCACCAAGCCGGACCTGCCCCGCACCTTCCGCACGCTGGTGCCCCTGGTCCCGGTCCTCGGCGTCGCCATGTGCGTCTGGCTGCTGGCCCACCTGCCCGGCGTGACCTGGCTGGCCTTCACCCTCTGGTCGGCCGTCGGCCTGGTCGTCTACTTCACCTACGGCCGCCGCCGCTCCGCCCTGAACAAGCCCACCCACACCGAACCCCCCGTCCCCGAACCCCTCCCATAAAGCTCGTAGGCTCTTGGTGTGCGAGCGCTGGAGCAGATTCAACGGTGGCCGGTTCGACATGCGGCGGCGGGTGTCGCGGTCAAGGACAGGGGAGTGGTCGACTCCGAGGGTGATCTCGATCGGGTGTTCCGGCTCGCGTCGGTGACCAAACCCCTTGTGGCGTACGCGGTTCTGGTCGCCGTCGAGGAGGGCGCGGTCGAACTCGACCAGCCCGCCGGGCCGCCGGGCTCCACCGTGCGGCATCTGCTGGCGCACACCTCCGGTCTGGCCTTCGACACCACCGAGGTGCTGGCCGAACCGGGCGCGCGGCGGATCTACTCGAGCGCCGGCTTCGAGGTGCTGGCCGACTTCGTGGCCGCGCAGACCGGGATCCCCTTCGCCCGCTATCTGCACGAGGCCGTCTTCGAACCGCTCGGCATGAACTCCTCGGCGCTGTCCGGGTCCGCCGGACACGCCGCGCGCTCCTCGGTCGCAGACCTGCTGCGGTTCGCTGTCGAATTGCTGAATCCCGAGATCGTGAGTGCGGAATTGCTCGCCGAAGCATCCACAGTGCAATTCCCGGATCGCAATGGCGTGCTCCCGGGCTACGGGTCGCAGCGTCCCAACGACTGGGGTCTGGGCTTCGAAATCCGCGATCACAAATTGCCGCACTGGACGGGCGGTTCGAACTCGCCCGGAACATATGGCCATTTCGGACAATCCGGTACTTTTCTGTGGGTTGACCCGGAAGTCGGCATGGCGTGTCTGGCGCTGGCGGACGAAAATTTCGGTGACTGGGCGCGGATGGCGTGGCCGACCCTCAGCGATGCCGTGATCGCGGAGTTTGCGTAGAACTCCGACACGTCCAAGAAGTAACACTCGTAACTCCGGGCACTCCAGTAAACTCGGGCAACGCCGGCTCTCGGGGTCGTTGGGGAAGACGTCCCTCGTCGAAGCCGGAGGTGTCAGTGGTGCGCGCGTCTAGTCAGTTCGCCGAGGCGACGTCTGGAGTCGTCTACATTCATGCGTCGCCAGCCGCGCTGTGCCCGCATATCGAATGGGCGCTCACCTCGACGCTCAAGGCGCCCGCCAAACTCCGCTGGACCGCACAGCCGGCCTCCTCGGGAAATCTGCGTGCCACCACCGATTGGTACGGTCCGGTCGGTACTGGCGGCCGGTTAGCCAAGGCATTGCGAGATTGGCCCGTGCTCTACTTCGAGGTCACCGAGGACCCCAGTGAGGGCGTGGACGGTGAACGCTACAGCTTCGTCCCCGGCCTCGGCCTCTGGAACGGCGCCATGAGCGCCAATGGCGATGTCATGGTCGGCGAGATGCGCCTGCGCGCCATTGTCGAATCGGCCCGCGCCCAGGGCCGCCAGTCCGCCGCCGACATCGCCGCCGAAATCGACCGCGCCCTCGGCACCGCCTGGGATGCTGCCCTCGAGCCCTACCGCCTCGGCGGCGAAGGCGCCGAGATCACCTGGCTGCGCCGCGACGTCGGCTGACCGCCCATCGGAACCCGTCCTGCCCGAAATGCGCTGCCTCGAAAGGAGTCTCCCGTGAACCGGTGGACCAGCCGTCCACTCACCCTCCTCGCCGCCGGCGCCCTGGCGGTGACCCTCGCGGCCTGCTCCGACGACGCCGACTCCCACGAGGGCCACAGCACCGCCGCGCCCAGCACCACCGTGCGTGCCGATGACACGCCTACCCTCGGCGATCCGGTCCACTGCGGCACCGGCCCCTTCGGCCTCGCCGTAGTCGCCTTCACCACCAAGGGCCCCGACTTCTGCCCCACCGCCCTGGCCGTGGTCAATGCCTACGCGGAGGCCCGCAACCAGCAGCCCGAGGGCGATATCCCCGTCACCGTCGACAACATCCGCTGGGTCTGCGGCGAACGCCAGGGCGACCCCAACCCCTTCCAGCAGTGCGCCAGCCAGAACGAATCCCAGGACAAGGTCCGCCTCATCTCCTGACGGCTACCCGCTGTTGCGCGGCACCCCGGCGCAGTCGATCGGTTCCGCGTGCGCCGGATCGAGCGCATTCAGAATGTGCTGGCCGACAATCGGATCGGCGGCCATGAAGATGTGCTCGCTGAAGTCGGCGGGGCAGGCGTCCTGGACCACGATATTGGTGATGTTCGGCGCGGCCGGCGCCATACCGCTGGTGTAGGGGATGACCGCTTCGTCGTAGCGGGTCATGATGTTGGTGTACTCGATGCTCGCCGGAAACGGGTCGCCGGCATTGACGGTGTTCAAATAGTCGGAGCCGGACAGGAAGTCGAGCACGGACTTGCTGAAGATCCCGACGACGGCATCGGTCACCGGTCCCAGCCCGATGCCGTTCAGCGCGTGGTACAGGTGATTCAGCCCGAGCAGGGTGGAGCCGTTCCACAGCGGTGTGATGTTGACGGACTTGGCGACCTTGGCATGCCCGCCCAGCACATTGATGTACCAGCGCGGCATCACCGTCCCCTGGGAGTGGCCGATGAGATCGACCCGCTCGGCCCCGGTGGCCGCGAGCACCCGATCGATGAACGGCGCCAGCTCGTTCGCCGCCACCGCGCGCATATCGGCATGCCCGGGTAGCGACAACCCGCCGAGCATCCCCGCGACCGTGCTCGGATCGATGCCGTAGGTCAGCGTGAACACGCAATACCCGTTGTTGGCCAATAAGGGTGAGATGTACCGGTAGTTCTGCGCGGGCCCGCCGCTGGTGCCCGAGATCAGCACCACCGGTTCCGGGTGTGCCGCACTGGGTTTGCAATTCCAGTCATTGGCTCCCGGCGGCGTGCCGCGAAAGTCGATCACATGCGGCAGGATCCCGGCCAGATTCTCCACCGGACCCCACGGAACATGATGGGGCAGTGCGGGTTCCGCCGCCGCCCGGCCCGGACCGTACCCGAGCGCGGCCAGGATGACGAGCATCGGCGTCAGCCATGAAGTTAGAGAGCGCATGTTATCTAAAGTAGAGTGACGCGCATCACTCACTCTATGGCCCTGCGCCAGAACACGATTCGAGAATGTGTGCGTCCGACCAAGCCGGGTGGCGGAGCGGCTAGCGGGCGCGCAGCATTCGACCCGCCGCCTCGACCGCTGGACCGGAACTGCCGGCGTCGCTGATGAATACGGCGAAGGCGAGATCTCCGTCGATGCCGACGAACCAGCCATGGGCGTGTTTGTCGTCGATGTATTCGGCGGTGCCGGTCTTGCCCAGCAGGCCCGGGATGTCGCGCAGGGCCGTGGCGGTGCCGCCGGTAATGGTCTCGCGCATCATGGTTTCGATTTGATCGGCGATGCCCGCGGGCAGTGCCGCCGGTGCGCGGTCCGGGGTGCCGGGCTGTCCGGCGACCACGGTGGGGGCGGGGACGGAACCGTGGGCGAGGGAGGCGGCGACGAGGGCCATGCCGAAGGGCGTTGCGGTGACGGTGCCCTGGCCGATTCCGGATTCCACACGTTCGGCGGGAGTTTCGGCGAGCGGTACCTTGCCGGTCACGGTGGTGAGTCCGGGTGTCACGTAATCGATTCCGAGGCCCAGCTGGGCGGCGGCGTTGGTGAGCCCGTCCGCGGGCAGCCGCACCGCGAGCTGACCCATTGTGGTGTTGCAGGATTGAGCGAAGGCGGTGTGCAGCGGGACCTGGCCGAGGTCGAAGTTGTTGTCGTTGGGGATACGGCGGCCTTCGATATTCGCGCTGCCGGGGCAGGGGACGACCGTGTCCGGGGTGACGATGCCCGCTTGGAGTGCGGCGGAGACGGTTACCGTTTTGAAGGTGGAGCCCGGTGGGTAGAGGCCGGTGAGTGCTATGGGGCCTTGCAGGTCGGCGGCCGAATTCTGGGCCATGGCAAGCACATTGCCGGTGGAGGGCTGCAAGGCGACGATCGCGGCGGGCTGAGTGACCGGGGCGAGGGCGGATTCGGCGGCCTGCTGCAGGGCGAGGTCCAGCGTCGTCCGAATATCCGTGGTGGCCTTCGGATCCTGTCCGGCAATACGGACGGTGCTGCCATCCGCGGTCTTGGCGCGCACCGCCCAGCCGGCCGCGGCGTCGGCGTTCTGCTGCCATAGCTCGGCGAGGCCCGAGAGCGTCGGTGAAGCGAGAGACTTGTCGGTGGTCAGCAGCCGGGTCTGCGGCGCCAGCGTGACGCCCGGCAGGGCCGCGAGCTGCTGCTCGATCGGCGCGAGATCGGCTTCTCGCAGGCTGATCGCCGTGACCGTTTTTCCTTGTGCGCCATCCAGATCCGATTGCAGCGATGCGGCGGTGATATCCGGCGCGATGGGCGCCAGCAGCGCTGCCACACCGGCCGTGTCCGCGCCCGGCGCGAGATTCACCAGGGTGACGACCTGCTGGGCCATCAACTCGCCACCGGCCGCGTCCAGCACCCGTGCGGGCTGCTGCGGGTAGGAGGGACCGTAGCTCAGCGGACCCTGTTCCAGACCGGGCGCGACGGTCGCCGGATTCCACGTCACCTTCCAGCCATCGGAGTCCGCCGCCGTGCCGGTGGTGGTGTAGGACCACTCGTGCGCACCGCCGCTGCCGAGCTTCCAGGTCGCCGCCAGCGTGAAAGTGCCTTTGCCGCCGTCCTTTCCGGTCTCGCGCACCTCGAACCTGGCTTCCTTGCCCAGCCCGTCGTAGAGCCCGGTGAGCGCGGTGGAGGCGGCATTCGGATTGTCCGTGAGCGCCGCCGCGGCCGCGACATCATCGGCATTCAACGCATCGGCGAACTGCTGGGCCACGGACTCGGGCTGCTCCGGTCCGGAGGCGCAGGCGGCCAGGGCCAGCGCAGGCGTCACGAGCAGGGCGAGAATCCTGGTTGGGGTGCGCACCCGCCCGACCCTACCGATCGGAAGCGAATCGCGGCCGGTGCGCCTTCGGCCTGCGTGTCTCAGCCTGCCGGCGCCGGAGCCTTCGCCATCGGATCCGGATCGTCGAGGGGTTCGACATCCTGCCCGTTCAGGATCCGGGGCAGCCGATCACGGTCGAGCTGACCTTCCCACCTGGCGACGACCAGCGTGGCGACACAGTTGCCGAGCAGGCCGACAGGGCCAGGAAGGACGAACCGGCAAGCCCGCCATGCCTTTGGAGGTGAGCATGAGCAGTTTCGGATATGCCGGAACGCTAGAAGCGGCATGTAAAGCCACCATGTCCCTTTTGTTGCGCACGGCAACCAAATCCATATACTCGCCCGCCGGCCCACTCCCCGGGATGCGTGCATAGTCTCCGCCGGAATGGGTACTCCCCATACAAGAACGCGGGCAGTCTCAACGGCGAGACCGCCCGCGTTCCCTGTTTTACGGTCTACAGCGGGATGTTCTTGTTGTGCTGCGCCCGGGCCGGAGCCGCGGCCAGCGCGGCGGCGATGGTGGAGCGGGTCTTGGCCGGATCGATGACCTCGTCCACGACGCCGATGGCGATGGCGCGTTCCACGCCGCCGGCGATCCGCTCGTGCTCCTCGGTCAGCCGCTCGATCAGCGCCTCGCGCTCCTCCTCGGGAGCGGCGGCAATGGCCTTCTTGTGCAGGATCCCGACCGCGGCCTTGGCGCCCATGACCGCGACCTCGGAGCCCGGCCAGGCGTACACGGCCGTCGCGCCCAGCGCGCGGGCGTTCATGGCGATGTAGGCGCCGCCGTAGATCTTGCGGGTCACCAGGGTCACCCGCGGCACGCGGGCCTCGGCGAAGGCGTGCAGCAGCTTCGCGCCGCGGCGCACCACGCCCTCCCACTCCATGCTCACACCGGGCAGATAGCCCGGCACATCGGTGACCACGATCATCGGAATGCCGAAGGCATTGCACAGCCGCACGAAACGCGCTGCCTTCTCGGCGCTTTCGGAGTTCAGGCAGCCACCCATGCGAATCGGGTTGTTGGCCAGCACACCCACCGTGCGCCCGCCCAGACGACCCAGGCCGGTGACGATGGAGCGCGCGTACCCGCCCTGCAGTTCCTCGAAAGAGCTTTCGTCGCCGACATTGTCGAGCAGTTCGTGAATGATCGGCTTCACGTCGTAGGCGCGCTTGGCCGACTCCGGCAGCATGGCCTTGAGGTCGACATCGCCGTGCGCCGCTGCGGCCAAGTCGAATTCGCCCTGCTCGGCGAACATCGACACCAGCCGCCGCCCGCGGTGCATGGCATCGGCCTCGTCGTCGGCGACGATATGGCAGACGCCGGACTTCTTGCCGTGGGTGACCGGCCCGCCCAGCGTCGCCATGTCCACGTTCTCACCGGTGACACTGCGGACCACGTCCGGGCCGGTGACGAAGATACGGCCCTCGGGGGCCATGATCACGATATCGGTCAGCGCGGGACCGTAGGCGGCGCCGCCGGCCGCGAAGCCGAGCACCACCGAAATCTGGGGGACCTGACCGGAGGCGCGGACCATGGCCTCGAAGACCAGTCCGACCGCGTGCAGCGCCTCCACCCCTTCCGCGAGGCGGGCGCCGCCCGAATGCCACAGTCCCACAACGGGAATCTTGGACTCGATGGCCGTATCGATGGCATCGACAATGTGCTTGCAGCCCTCGACGCCCATGGCGCCGCCCATCACGGTCGCATCGGAGCAGTAGGCGACGGTGCGCACGCCGTCGACCTCACCGATGGCGGCGAGCACGCCGGACTTGTCGCGGGGATGCAGCGGGAGCACGGTGCCGGGATCGAAGAAGCGCTGCAACCGGCCCAGCGGGTCCCGGGGATCGGTCGCGGTATCGGCATGCGCGGGAGCCATGATGGTCATCGCAAACTCCTGGTGAGAAGTGCGGTCGCGGAGAGCGGCTGCGAATGTCAAAGTCCCGGCGGGGAGCTCGGTGCGGGATCGCCATCCGAGCCCCCGCCGGGACCGCTTGTCTTACTGACCGGTTCTGAACGACCTGATGTCAGTACCGGCCGAAGGCGAGCGCGACATTGTGCCCACCGAAACCGAAGGAGTTGTTGATCGCGTACTCGATGTCCTGACGGCGAGCCTCGCCGTGCACGACATCCAGGTCGATCTCCGGATCCTGGTTGTCCAGGTTCAGCGTCGGCGGGACGATGCCGTCCCGGATGCTGAGGACCGTGAGCACCGACTCGAGCGCGCCGACGGCGCCGATCGAGTGGCCCAGGGCGGACTTGGGCGCGTAGACCGAAGCGTGCTGGACGCCGGCCTTGTGAATCGCGTTCTTCTCCGCGGTGTCACCGATGGGGGTGGCGGTCGCGTGCGCGTTCACGTGGGTGATGTCCTTGGCGGACAGACCCGCGGTCTGGATCGCGCGCTGCATGGCGCGTGCCGCACCGGTGCCCTCCGGATCCGGCGCCACCAGGTGGAAGCCGTCGGAGGTGATACCCGCGCCCAGCAGCCGGGCGTGGATGGTGGCGCCACGAGCCTTGGCGTGCTCCTCGGTCTCGATGACCATGAGCGCACCCGCCTCGCCGAAGACGAAACCGTCGCGATCCTTGTCGAACGGACGCGAGGCGCCCTTCGGATCGTCGTTGCGGGTGCTCATGGCACGCATCATCGAGAACGCGGCGATCGGCACCGAGTCGATGAAGCCCTCGACGCCACCGGTGACGACCATATCGGCGTCACCCATGACGATCATCCGCCACGCATTGGCGATGGCCTCCGAACCCGACGAGCACGCCGAGACCGGAGTGATCACTCCCGCCCGCGCCTTGAGCTCGAGACCGACGACCGCCGACGGACCGTTCGGCATGACCATCTGAACAGCCAGCGGCGAGATCTTGCGATAGCCGCCGTTCTTCAGCTTGTCGACCGAATCGATGAGGGCATCGCCGCCACCGAGACCGGTGCCGATGGCCACACCCAGCCGCAGCGGGTCGACCTCCGGGGAGCCGGCGTTCTTCCAGACCTCACGACCGAGGACCATGGCGAGCCGCTCGACATAAGCCATGCGGCGGATCTCGACGCGATCCAGCAGCGTGTCCGGCGACACCTTCAGGTGCCCGCCGATCCGAACCGGAAGGTTGTACTCCTCGATGAAGTCGTCCTCGAGGACGTCGATCCCGCTCTCGCCGTTGAGCAGGCCCTTCCACGTCGCATCGACGTCACCGGCGATCGACGTGGTCGCCGCCATGCTCGTTACGACGACGTTGGGGAAGTTCCCATTCAAGGTGGAAGGAGTGGTCACGTGTCGGCCTTACTTGTCGCCGAACTTGGCCTTGAGCTCCTCGGCCGCGTCCGCGTTCTCGGCCTCGAGCTTCTGGATGTAGGCCACCGCGTCGCCGACGGTCTTCAGGCTCGCCAGGTCCTCATCGGGGATCTTGACGCCGTACTTGTCCTCGGTCTGGACGGCGATCTCGACCATCGACAGCGAGTCGATGTCCAGGTCGTCGACGAAGGACTTCTCGATGGTCACCTCGGAGGGCTCGATGCCGGTCACCTCTTCGATGATCTTGCCGAGCTCTTCGACGATCTGTTCCTGGGTCAGAGCGGCCACTGTGGTGGCTCCCTTCTTGTCTTCGTGTAGTGGGGATGTGGGGTGTTGATTTCCTGCCGCGGTCTACGCGCCCCATCGCCGTTGGTGGAGCAGACCGCGAGTCAAGCTAGTCCGCGGCTGTGAGTTCTGCCAGCGCGGGGAGGTCCGCGGGTGTCTTCAGCGCCAAATTCGGGGTGCCCTTGAGCTCCCGCTTGGCGATGCCGACCAGGGTGCCCGCCGGCGGCAGTTCCGCCACCGCGGAAACTCCTGCCGCGCGGATCGTCTCGGTGCACAGGTCCCAGCGCACGGGGCGGGTGACCTGGGCGGCGAGCTTCTCGATCGCATCCTGGCCGGAGGCGACCGGCTGGCCGTCGAAGTTCGACAGCAGCACTCGCGTCGGCTCGCCGGGCACGATCTTGGAAACAGCCTCCGTGACAGCGTCCTGGGCCGGAGCCATGAACGCGGTGTGGAAGGCGCCGGCGACCGGCAGCGCTCGAACGCGAGCCTTCTCGGGCGGGTTGGCCGCGAGTTCTTCGAGCGCCCCGAGCTTACCCGCTGCCACGATCTGACCCACCGCATTGCGGTTGGCCGGGATCAGGCCGAGTTCCTCGAGCCGGGCGAGCACGACGGCTTCGTCGCCGCCGAGCACCGCCGACATGCCGGTCGGCTCGAGTGCGCACGCTTTGGCCATCTCCGCACCGCGGAGGGCGGCCAGGGCCACGGCGTCGTCGGCGGAGATGACTCCGGCGACGGCGGCAGCGGCGAGTTCGCCGACCGAATGACCGGCGACGATGGTGTCCGCGGGAAGCGATTCCTGCGGGATTTCCGCGAAAGCAAGCAGGGCAGCCGCGACGACCAGCGGTTGGGTAACCGCGGTATCGGTGATCTCTTCGGCGGTCGCGGTGGTGCCCAACCGCAGCAGGTCCAGCCCCGAGGCCTTCGACCACAGCGCGATGCGATCGGTTGCGCCGGGAAGTTCGAGCCAAGGAGTGAGCATGCCGGGTGTCTGAGAGCCCTGTCCAGGGGCGAGCAATGCGATCACGCCTCTAAGAGAACACTGTGAGGCCGGTCTCCAGAGATGTCGGCACGAATGAAGCTTCCGGAGGTCTTTTGTGGGGTGTCCACAAAAGGGGAGGTGGGTTGTGCCGATCGTCCGATTCGGTGGACGCGTTACATCCCCTCTTTCGGATCTGTGACAACTGGGATCTCTGAGGTAGGAGTAGGTGATTCGTTACGGGTTCGTGTCAGCCTGCCTATGGTGGCGGCGATACGTAACACGTAAGCATCGCGCGGATTCATCGGATCGCGACCAGTGATGTCGGCTACGCGCTTCAACCGATAACGCACGGTATTTGGATGGATGAACAGTTGCCGAGCGCAGGTCTCGACCGCTCCACCGCAATCCAGATAGGCGTCCAAGGTATTGGACAGGTCCGCGGCGGCGGCCAACGGTAACACAATGTTGTCGTTGAGAGCCTCCACCGCGGCGCGATCGCCGAGCAGGGCTCGCTCGGGTAGCAATTCCGAGGCGTGCACCGGGCGTGGCGCGCCGCGCCAGCCCACCACCGCCTCCATGCCGGCCATGGCCTCCACCGAGCTGATGTGCGCGGCGGACAGGGTGCGCGTCGTGGGGCCGATGACGACCGGGCCGTCGGAGAAGACCTCGCCGAGGAGGTCGGCCAGGAAGGGAGAGGGGTACATGGTGTCGCCCAGATGGCCGCTGACGACCATCACCAGGCGGGTGCCCTGGACGACGGCCAGCGCATTGCGGCCGTGCCGTGCGGCGATGCCGTGCACGGAGCCGACGACCGCCGCCACTTGATCTTTCGGGGGTGTGCCGACCAGGACCGTGGCGGGGGCGGTGGCGTCCCAGTTGAGAGTGGCCGCGCGGGAGAGCATTTCGGGGCCGGTATCGCCGCGCACCACGGCGTCTACGACGAGGGCCTCCAGGCGGGTATCCCACGCGCCGCGAGACTCGGCCGCGCTGGCGTACACCGAGGCGGCCGCGAAACCGAGCTCCCGCCCGTATCGCAGTACCGCCTCGGTGAGCGCCACCAGCTGCCGGTCGTTGCGCGCCAAGGCCGGTAGCCACTGTTCGAAGAACTCCATGGCCACGCGGACCATGTCGACGGTCTGGCGCAGCGTCAGCCGCCGCGCCAGATCGTCCGGGATGACCTGGAAAGCGTCCAGGCTGAATCGGATATCGCTTTCCGGGTCCTGCAACCACTCCAGAAAGTTCACCACCGCCGTCTGCACCAGCAACTGGACTCCCGCGCGTTGCGCGGCATCCAGATTGGCGAAGAACGGCAACCGCTCCTGCATCGAGGCCACGGCCTCGGTGGAGAGCCGACCCGAGAACTGCTTCACCCGCTTGAGCAGCGTGTCGGGAAGCGGATCGCGGGTCTGCCGGTTCGGGGAGAGCGCGCCGGTCGGGAGGTACACCTCGTGTTCGGAGGAACCTTCGTTGATCCGGCGCGGCCTCGGCGGTTTACGTTCCACAGTGTTAATCGTGCGTTATGCGTCGCCACCCTCGGAACCGGGTGCCGCCTTGGGGGCCGCGTTCACATCGTCGATGCGGTACTTGGCGGCGGCCTCGGCGGCTTTGGCCTGGTCGATCTTGCCTTCCTTGGCCAGACCGGACAGCGCGGCCACCACGATCGACGCCGCGTCCACGTTGTAGACACGGCGCGCCGCGGGGCGCGTGTCGGAGAAACCGAAACCGTCGGTGCCCAGGGAGATGAACTGGCCCGGGACCCACTGGCGGATCTGATCCGGGACCGCGCGCATCCAGTCCGAGGCGGCCACGAACGGGCCCTGCGCCTGGGACAGGACCTTGGTGACGTACGGCAGGCCCGGATCCTGGTCCGGGTGGCGCAGTTTGGCGATCTCCTTGGCGAGGGCCTCCTTGCGGAGCTCGCCCCACGAGGTCACCGACCAGACATCGGCCTGAACGCCCCACTCCTCGGCCAGCATCTGCTGGGCGCGCAGGCCGTCGGGCATGGTGACGCCAGCGACCAGGATCTGGGCGCGCACATCGCCCGCCGCGCCCGGCTTGTAGAGGTAGATGCCCTGCAGCAGGCCCTCCACATCCAGGTTCTCCGGCTCGGCCGGTTGTGACTGCGGCTCGTTGTAGAGGGTGATGTAGTAGAAGATGTCCTCGCCGCCGAACTCGTGGTGCTGGGAATGCGCCTCGGGATCGGTGCCGGGCAGGGCCTCCTGATAGCTGTTGGCCACGCCGCCGCCGTACATGCGGCGCAGACCGTCGCGCACGATATGGGCGATCTCGAAGGCGAACGCCGGATCGTAGGGGACGCACGCCGGGTTGGTCGACGCCAGCAGCAGCGAATGACCGTCGTTGTGCTGCAAGCCCTCACCGGTCAGCGTGGTGCGGCCCGCCGTGGCGCCGAGCACGAAACCGCGGGCCATCTGATCCGCCGCCGCCCAGATGCCGTCGCCGGTGCGCTGGAAGCCGAACATCGAATAGAAGATGTACAGCGGGATCATCGGCTCGCCGTGGGTGGCGTAGGAGGTGCCGACCGCGGTGAAGCTCGAGGTCGAACCGGCCTCGTTGATGCCCTCGTGCAGGATCTGGCCGACGCTCGACTCCTTGTAGGCGAGCATGAGTTCCGCGTCGACCGAGGTGTAGAGCTGGCCGTTGCGGTTGTAGATCTTCAGCGACGGGAACCAGGAGTCCATACCGAAGGTGCGGGCCTCGTCCGGGATGATCGGCACGATGCGCTTGCCGATCTCCTTGTCGCGCAGCAGTTCCTTCATCAGGCGGACGAAGGCCATGGTGGTGGCGACGGACTGCTTGCCCGAACCCTTGCGGATGGAGCGGTAGGGCTCGTCGCCCGGCAGCTGCAGCGGCTTGGCCTTGGTGCGGCGCTCGGGCAGGAAACCGCCCAGCTGCTTGCGGCGGTCCAGCATGTACTGGATCTCCGGGGCGTCCTGGCCGGGGTGGTAGTACGGGGGCAGGTACGGATCGCGCTCCAGCTCCGCATCGGTGATCGGAATGCGCTGCACGTCGCGGAACGCCTTCAGATCATCGAGGGTCATCTTCTTCATCTGGTGCGTGGCATTGCGGGCCTCGAAGTGCTTGCCCAGGCCGTAGCCCTTGATGGTCTTGGCCAGGATGACCGTCGGCTGGCCCTTGTGCGCCATGGCCGCCGCGTAGGCCGCGTAGATCTTGCGGTAGTCGTGGCCGCCGCGCTTGAGGTTCCAGATATCGCCGTCGGACAGGCCCTTGACCAGTTCCTTGGTGCGCGGGTCGCGGCCGAAGAAGTGCTCGCGGACGTAGGCGCCGTCATTGGCCTTGTAGGTCTGGAAGTCGCCGTCGGGGGTGGTGTTCATGAGGTTCACCAGCGCGCCGTCGCGGTCGGCCTGCAGCAGGGCGTCCCACTCGCGGCCCCACACCACCTTGATGACATTCCAGCCGGCGCCGCGGAAGAACGACTCCAGCTCCTGCACGATCTTGCCGTTGCCGCGGACCGGGCCGTCGAGGCGCTGCAGGTTGCAGTTGATGACGAAGGTCAGATTGTCCAGGCCCTCGTTGGCCGCGACCTGGATGAGGCCGCGCGATTCCGGCTCGTCCATCTCGCCGTCGCCGAGGAAGGCCCACACATGCTGATCGGCGGTGTCCTTGATGCCGCGATCGTGCAGGTAGTGGTTGAAGCGCGCCTGGTAGATGGCGTTCATCGGGCCCAGACCCATGGAGACCGTGGGGAATTCCCAGAAGTCCGGCATGAGCCGCGGGTGCGGGTAGGAGGACAGGCCGTGGCCCGGACCGCCGTGCGAGTACTCCTGGCGGAAGCCGTCCATCTGATCTTCGGACAGGCGGCCTTCCAGGAACGCGCGGGCGTAGATGCCGGGGGAGGCGTGGCCCTGGATGAAGATCTGGTCGCCGCCGCCCGGGTGGTCCTTGCCGCGGAAGAAGTGGTTGAAACCGACCTCGTACAGCGCCGCCGAGGACGCGTAGGTCGAAATATGGCCGCCCACACCGATACCGGGCCGCTGCGCGCGGTGCACCATGACCGCGGCGTTCCAGCGGATGTAGGCGCGGAAGCGGCGCTCCACCTCCTCGTCGCCCGGGAACCACGGCTCGTTCTCGGTGGGGATGGTGTTGACATAGTCCGTGGAGGTCAGCGCGGGGATCGCCACGCGGCGCTCCCCGGCGCGCTCCAATAGCCGCAGCATGAGGTAGCGGGCCCGGCCGGGACCCTCGCGCTCGAGCATCTCGTCGAAGGAGTCCAGCCATTCGCTGGTCTCCTCCGGATCGATGTCCGGCAGGTATGACGCCACCCCCTCGCGGATCACTCGGACCCGGCCCCCCGCCGGGGGTTTGCGCGCCGGGCCGTTTGTGGGACTCGACGAAGAGATCGGGTGCATCAGGTCGGTCAAGACATTTGCTCCTCGTACACAGGGGTGGGACATCATGGCGTCAGTACCCCGGGTAGCCGCTGATGGGCGGCATACCCGTAACGATTGGTTTGGGGCGCATCTCACATCCTCGTGCATGATGCGTCCCAGGTCATCATGTCAGCCGGAAATCCAGTACGGTCTCCAGGGAACCGGCCTAGGCGGAACGGGGAGGACGATGAAGCTGCTGAACCCGCGTGGGTTCGGGATGTTTTGCACTACTGCGACCCTTGGCGCGGGATTGGTTCTCGTAGGTTGCGCCAACTCGGTCGAGGGTACTCCGACAGCCGATCAGGCTGCGGCCACGTCGTTTCGGGCCGAAGCGGCCTCCTCTTCGGCGGCGGCTACCTCGTCGAAGAAGGCCGCCGCGCAGGCGAAGGCGATAGCCGACAACTGCAATCCGTTCCGCACCACCACCGGGACGGCAGTCGACCGCTACAACGACTTCGTCGACGCCCACGACGGCAATACCGCGGACCAAGCGCAGAAGCGCGACACCGCGGCCAACGCCCTCGACGATGCGGCGCGCACCGTGGAAACCCAGGTGAACGCGTCGGGCGCGGACCTGCCGACGGACCTGGCCACCAAGCTCACCGACTACGTGAACGCGGCCCGGGCGCTGGCGGCGGAGGTGCGCAAGATGTCGTCGACGTCGTCGGTCGCGCCGCTCAACGAAGCGAGCCGCACGGTCAACGACGCGCTCAATGCGGTGCGGAGCGCCTGCCCCGCTCGCTGACGATTCACATCGGCCGATGCGAAGCGAGCGCGGGTCTGGTGAAACCGGTTGTGAGCGGGGCGAATCTGGGCGGCGTGTCGGGTGAAATGTGCCCGGCGCGGCGTGTCGGTGCACAGACTCTCGGGTCTCACATAAGACATTTAGGGTGCGAATTCGGTCGATCGGCTTGCGCTGAAGCCCATAACCATGTTCGCTTGCAACTACCTATTGTCTCGGGAGTTGAGGAGGACACCACCGTGGTCGCCGCGGCGGACGCGCAGAACTACGCTCAGAAGCTTGGCATTGCACACGGCATGGTGGTTCAGGAACTGGGCTGGGACGAGGATACCGACGACGACCTGCGGGCGGATATCGAAGAGGTCGTCGGCTCCGAACTCCTGGACGAGGACACCGACGAGGTGGTGGACGTCGTACTGCTCTGGTGGCGGGACGGCGACGGCGACCTCGTGGACGAGCTGATGGATGTCATCACTCCCCTCGCGGACGACGGTGTCGTCTGGGTCCTCACCCCCAAAACCGGCCAGCCAGGGCATGTCGACCCGAGCGAGATCGCAGAATCGGCCACCCCGGCCGGCCTGACCTCCACCACCCCGGTAAGCCTCGGCACCTGGACCGGTACCAAACTCACCCAGCCCAAAACGCCCTCGAAGCAGCGCTAACTCGCGTCTTCGCTAAGGTTTTCGCCAGACGGCGCTCACCCCCGGTGAGCCGCCGCCTGCCCGAATGCCCGACAGATGGAGGTTCCCGCATGCCACTAGAGGTCGGCGTAGTCGCCCCGGACTTCACCCTGAAGGACCAGAACAACCAGGAAGTAACCCTCTCGTCCTTCCGCGACAAGAAGAACGTCCTGCTCGTCTTCTACCCCCTGGCCTTCACCGGCATCTGCCAAGGCGAACTCTGCAAGGTCCGAGACGAACTCCCCAAGTTCCAGAACGACAACGCAGAAATCCTCGCCATCTCGGTGGGCCCCCCGCCCACCCACAAAATCTGGGCAGCCGAACAGGGCTACACCTTCCCCCTCCTCTCCGACTTCTGGCCCCACGGCGCCGTAGCCCAGTCCTACGGCGTCTTCAACGAAAAATCCGGCTACCCCAACCGCGGCACCTTCGTAGTAGACAAGGACGGCATCATCCGCTTCGCCGAAATGAACGGCCCCGGAGAGCCCCGTGACCAGCAGGCTTGGGAGAAAGCGCTCACCGCGCTAGATTCATAGACCGTTGCGCCGCCACACCCGGCGCACCCGGGGCGTATAGCTCAGCGGTAGAGCACTGGTTTTACACACCAGCGGTCGGGGGTTCGATCCCCTCTGCGCCCACTCCCGAAAACCCAGGTCATGCCTGGGTTTTCGTGTATCAGCATCGATCTTGGAAGCAATCTGTGTTGGCATTCGTGTAGCAGTGATTGTTAGCTGTGTACTAGCCTCGGTGCGAAGCTGGCCTGGCGGTCCCATCAGAACGACGCTGTGGGTTGTCGACTTAGGTAAGACGGTGTCCATCACCGTTCAGCTGCGGTGCTGGTGGCAGTCATCTAGGCTTAGCGATAGTCTCGGGCTGAGTGAATCCGGGGGTTGGGAATTGGTGGATCCGGTATCGCTGGGGATTGCGGCGGCAGCACTGTTGGCATCGAAGTTCGGGGAAAGGATCTCCGAACAGGCTGCCACGAGCAGCTGGCATGCGATCGGCCAACTGCGGGAACTTATCGCTCGGAAGTTCGGGCGCGACCCCGAAATACCTCGTGCCCTAGCCGAATTGGAGCGGAATCCTACGCTGGAAAACCAGGTTGCCGCCGCCGAGGTGATCGACGGCGCCGTGCGTACTGACCCAAGTTTCGCTGCCGCCTTGCAGCAACTGGTGGACAGCGCACGCCAGGACACCTCGATCGACGTATTCGTTGCCAATGCCTACGACCAAGCTCGGCAGGTCAACATTCGCGGTGACAACACCGGGACCATCAACCTCAGCTGACTAAGGATCCCCGTCGTGTCCGGGTTCGAGGCTCGCGACAACGCCCAGCAGGTGAATATCGCCGGTGACCACACCGGCGACATCACATTGGCGGGTGTTTGCGAGACCTCACCGCCGCGCCCGGTGGTAACTGCTGCGTTGCGTCGTGATGTGGTCACGTTCCTCGGGCGTGATCGAGAGTTGGCACGGATCCTCGCTGTAGTGGGGCCGGGGCGGATGGTGTCGATCCACACCATCGACGGTATGGCAGGGGTTGGAAAAACAGCCCTCGCGGTTCGCGCCGCTCACGAGTTGAGACCCAGGTTTCCCGATGGGCAGTATTTCGTTGAGTTACACGCACACACTCCGGGCCAACCGCCTGCCGACCCCTCTGACGTGCTGGCCGGGTTGTTAGGCGGGCTCGGCATCGACCCTCGGTATCTGCCTGACACCCTGGCCGGGCGGCGGGACATGTGGCGCGACCGCTTGTCCGGTAGGCGAGTGTTGCTGGTGCTCGATGATGCTCGTGACCACGCTCAGATCGAGCCTCTGCTGCCTGGTGGGCGCGAGTGTCTGACGTTGGTGACCAGTCGGCGGCGGCTGATCGCACTGGATGAAGCACTGCCGCTGGCGTTGGAAGTCCTCGACCCTGGTCCCGCCATCGACCTGTTTACTCGCCTGGCTAATCGCGCACCGGCCACGAACACCGACCAGGTGGCGGTGGCGGAGTTGGTGCGGCTGTGCGGATATCTGCCGCTTGCGATCGTGTTGCTGGCCGGGCGGCTGGCCCATCACGCGACTTGGAGCTTGACCGGGTTAGCCGATCAGTTTGCAGCCGCTACCGACCGGCTGACCGAACTTCAGGCCGGAAATCGCGCGGTTCGCGCGGCGTTCACTGTTTCCTACCAAAGCCTCACACTTCGCCAGCAGCGGGTGTTTCGCCGGTTGGGGTTGCATCCCGGGCCCCACATCGACGCCGAAGCTGTGGCGGCACTAGCTGACCTCCCGCTCCTGGCAGCACGGGAGGAGCTGGAGGCCCTCTACACCGATCACCTGATCGACGAAATAGTCCCTGGCCGCTATCGATTACACGACCTGCTACGCGTCTACACTCTTACCTTGACTCGTGATGACCCCGCCAGCGAGAACAACCAAGCCTTAGGTCGGCTACTGGACTATTACCAAAGTACTGCTTTGATTGCGGACCGATGGCTGGCGTGCCGCACTTGCCCCACTGTGGCCACGCCACTCCCTCCCAGTCTCACTCCAGAGTTCGGAGACGAAATACAGGCGATGGCATGGATGCGTCTGGAACGAGCGAACTTACTGGCCTGTCTTGAATACATCGCCCTCCACCAGCCCTCACGAATGGTTAGGCTGACTGAATTGCTGGCAGGGTTGCTTGAACGGGACGGGCCGTGGCCTTTGGCTGAGCAACTGCATCAACGTGCGGCGGAAGCCGCCGAACAACTAGGCAAGCAGGCTGCCCATGCCAGCGCCCTCGACGACCTCGGCACCATAAAGTGGAGATCCGGGGATTTCGAGCAGGCCGCGAATCTGCACCAGCGGGCCCTGGCAATCTTCCGGGAGACCGGCAATCGCCTCGGTCAAGCTAACGCCCTGAACAATCTTGGCCTCCTACGTAGGACCACCGGAGACCCGGTGCAAGCCGTTGATTTGCACCAGCGGGCCCTGGCGATCTTCCGGGAGACCGGCAATTGCCTCGGTCAAGGTAAAGCCCTCAACAGTCTTGGCAACGTGCATCTGCTGATTGGTGAGTATGGGAGGGCCGCTCATCTATACAAGCAGGCCCTGACGATCTTTCAGAAGATCGGCAACTGCTTCGGCCGAGCTAGCACCCTAAACAACCTTGCTCTCCTACATCAGGACGCTGGTGAGTATGGGGAGGCCGCCGATCTGTTCAAGCAGGCCCTGATGATCTATCAGGTGACAGGAAACCGCCTCGGTGAAGCGAACAGTTTCAACAACCTCGGTCTGGTGTGCAGGGACACCGGCGATTACGCGCAAGCCGCTGATCTAAGCCGGCAGGCCCTGACGATCTTCCAGGAGACCGGGAACCGCCATGGCCAAGCTGGTGCGCTCAACAGCCTCGGCAATGTGAGCTGGTACATCGGGAAAAATGAGCAGGCGATCTATCTGTACGAGCAAGCCTTGACGATCTTCCGGGAGCTCGGTGATTGTGTCGGCGAAGCCGATATTCTCACCAACCTTGGTCTTGTGCACAGGGATATCGGCGAGTTGCGGCAGGCCGCGAACTTGCATCAGCAGGCACTGGCGATCCACCGAGACGTTGGCTGCCGCCTTGGCGAAGCGCATGCCCTAACCAATCTCGGCGACGTGTGTCGGGCGACCGGTGAGTACCCGAGGGGCGCGGATCTGTACGAGCAAGCCTTGACGATTTTCCAGGAGCTTGGCAACCGTGCTGGAGAAGCCGAGGTGCTAAACGGCACCGGGGGACTATTGCTTGCGACCGGCGCACCCGAGCGGGCGCTAGTGATGTTCACCGACGCATTCGCACTGGCACGCGACATCAACAGCCCGCTTGAACAGGCTCATGCACTGGAAGGTACTGCCCGCTGCCAGGCTCGCCTCGGTGACACTGCCATGCCTTGCCTGCGTGAAGCGATCGAGATCTACCGCCGGATCGGCGCACCCGAAACTGATAAGGCTGTGGCTTTTCTTGCCGAGCTCGAATCATGCTCCTCACAGGACGGATAATTCACAGTCCATCCTGTGCAGTCGTTGGTGACAGCTGCAGGGCCGCTTGTGTTGAGGCAATCGACACTCACGTGTTTCAGACAGCTGTCCAGACATAGGTTTCATGTCCATTCGTGTTCTGTGCGGAATGCTGCAAGAGTCGCTGACCAGCTGGACGAAGGCGGCGTACATCAGCGGCGACGGCGCGGCTCAGCCGAGCTGGTTTCACACACCAGCGGTCGGCGGTTCGATCCCGTCTGCGCCCACCAGAGAGAAATCGCAGGTCAGAAGGCTGCGCAATTCCTTCTGGCGTATAGCGCGCCAGGTGATTTGGCCGCTGATCTGCAGTAATTGCGCTGTTGGCGGTTCGAACCCCGCAGGGTCCTTCAGGCTGAAGGCAACTGGCGTGATCAGTATGGTCAGAGTGATAAGCGCGGTGGTGTCGCTCGCACTGAGGCTCCGGCTGCTCGGGTGGGCAATCTGCGCTGGTTCGGCGGCCGTTCTCGCTGCGGGTGCTGTAGGTCTTCTCCTTGGCAATGTTGCTGATTGCCCTGCTGAGTTTCCGCAAGTCGGGAGGGTTCCTCAGTTTCGCTGGTGACGACGATGCGGTGTTCGCGTTTGGACATGTCGACTCTTCGTGAGCGTCAGTCTGGTGTGTTTGCAGCTTATACCCTTCTGTTGAACTGCTGTCAAACAAGCATATGGGGATGGACTCTAGTAAGCTTGTTTGACATTGTCCCGTCAGAACGCTAGAGGGGTGTGGCTGCAGTGCAGTATGACGTACTTGCTCGGCTGCTGCCATTGCTGCGGCGAGCGGGAGTTACTGTCTTAGCGGGGACACAGAATGATCTGGTGCTGAGGGTATCGGGGGACATGCCTGCCGTTCGCGTAGATCTGAAGGCGGTGCGACAGCGGCTTTGGGCGAGTACGACAAACCACAGCACTGAGGGCATCCGGACGTTGTATGTAGCGCCGTCGGCCGCGCCGGATGTTATTGCTGCTGCCGTCGCCGGGGGATTTGATCTGGTTACGGACGATCCCGAACTGGTGATCGTCGGCGGGGTCGTCCTGCTGCAGTCGGAAGAACCGAGACGTCGTCCCAGCAGTGGCAGGCCTGCCTGGGGCCGAAGCGCGGTCTTGCGTGTGCTGGCCTTGGCTTCCCGACCACTACAGCAGTCCGAACTCGCGTCGGCGATCGGTGTCAGCCAGCAAGCCGTCTCTCTTGCGCTGAGCAGGCTGTCGTCCACCGTGACTCGTGACGAGCATGGCTGGATCGCTCTCGAAGGTGCACTCGAGTCTTGGGAGCGTGACTATTCGGGCCCTGGCGGGACTGTCAGCTACTGGTATGGCCTGGACGATCCCGCAACGCAAGCGAATACCGCTTTGCAGTTACTGGACGAGTTGGGGTTGAACGCTGTTGTGTCCGGCGATCTCGCCGCAGACACCTACGCGCCCTGGCAATTGCCCACCACCGTGCGCATGTACCTGCCCGAGATCATCGATTTCACCGTCGTCGGGTTCTCTCCGGCCGAGCCGAACGACGCGACGATGACCATTGTGGTTCCCGAAGATCCCACGGTCGCACACGTTGCTGCCGCCTTTGGCACCCGCTACGGCGGGCGGCACCTTCTTGCCGACGCCGCAATCACCTTGTGGGACTTGCTCAATACCAGCACCGCGCCCACCGAAGATGAAGCGGCCGATCGGCTGCGGGACGTGATCCGCAGTGGAGGGCTCGGTGTCTGACCATCCTCGTGCACAGCTGCACATCATCTCCACATCGAACGCGGCCGATCGCGGCTTCCTGGCTCTTGCCGATCTCGCGGCCGCTGCCGAGGGCCTTCCCGAGACCAGTTATCGAGTCATCGGTGGGCACATGGTGCAGATGCTCCAGCACATCTATCCGTTGGAGGGCTGGCGGTTGCGTGGCACAGCCGATGCCGACGCCGGTATGGACAAAGAGGCCCTTGTCGCTGCGGAACGACAGTTGCACCAGGAGATGCTCGTCCTCGGTTATGAACTCGAATCGGGAAACCGCTACACCAGGGTCAGCGACAATGGCAGGCTCGATGTGGATATCCTTGTCGCGACTTACGGCAGCGCAGGCCAGAGCGAGGTTGCCGGCCGTGCATTCGACTCGGCGCCCGGCCTGCATCTGGCTGTGGCCGGTGACGCGGTCATCGCAAACGCGCGCGTGGATCTGTTCGCAGGTGGAACCATCGAATTCACTGTTCCGGTACCGGATGTCGAATCGGCTGTGGTCCTCAAAGCTCTCGCTTGGCGAAAACGGCTCGCCGACAAGGACGTCATCGATCTGGCTACGCTGTTCGAGATCGTTCATCAGCACCGCACCGAGATCCGGACCTGGCGGCTGGCCGATACCAGGCTCATCGGTGCGCGCCGAGACGCAGTCGCCGCGCTTGCCATGCTCGTCTCGAACGTCGATCAAGGCAAGTGGCGGAGCGAGTTCGCCGGCTCCGCGAACTACGCCAGATTCACCGCCATCATTCGCCGAAACGTCGGAATCTGAGTTCACGTTGGTGACGAGAGGATGCTGAGCTTGTGCGGGTCCGGAACCCGAGTTCGGCGTATCCGGATGCGCGTTTGCGGAGCGAGGAGGCGATCACCGGTGTTAGCATATCGTGATAATCGTGGACGGTCGCGGTGGTCTTGCCGGTGTGGGCGCGGGTGATGCGTCCGGCGTACTGGACGAGGCGGCCTTTGAACGAGACGGGTGCGGCCAGGAACAGGGTGTCGAGAGCGGGGTAGTCGAAGCCCTCACCGATGTAGGAGCCTGTACCGACGAGCAGCCGCTTGCTGCGCGCGCTGCGATGGATTCGGTTAGTCAGGACTCAGCTCGATCGCGTTGTCTGGTCGCCTGTGATGAGGCATACTTGCGTCTGCATCTGTCTGGGCTCGCCCTGGGTCGTCCAGGCATGAGTAGGTGAAAGGTGGTGTGGCAGAGACCTTATGAGACGGTCTAGATTCATGTGCAGTTGTTTCATTACTTTGGACGTTTAGTCCAGGCTGCCCAAAAACCGGCTTAGATCTCCGCCAGCGAGCATCACCAAATCAAGTTTCTGAGGGATCCCTGAGGCGAAGAACCTCCCAGGGGTCCGATAGCTATGCGCTTTGCACCTACCGGTCCGGCCATTGCCCGGACCGGTCTTTGGCGTGCCCACCCAACTTGGTGTGCCCGCGCTGCCTCTACCCGTATCAGCTGGCCAAGGCCAGTGTTGTCAGGCGCGAGGCAGTGCTGCTGTCGAGTGCTGGAAGGGCATCGAAGCCATGAACCAGAACTCCTTCCGCTCTGCAGCCGGGGTGCTCGCTGGCGTACCGGCCACCCTTGCTGGAGCTCTGGGTGGAGCTCCGTGGTGGGCGGTTGCCTTGATGGTCACCGCCACAATGGCGTTCAGCATTGCTGTTCCGCTGTCGGGGCTCGTTCTTGAGCACTTGCGGCAGCGAAAAGGAGACATGTTGGACACGCAGTTCGAATCCGCCGTGGCTGACATCAGCGACCCTGAGAAGAGGATTGAGGCGATCTTGAAGTATCGGCGGCTCACAGGTCAGCTGGGCTCGGAACAGTGGCGTGATCCGCCAGCTGCACAGCCGCTTGATCCGGTCGAGGATGGGGAGGGCAGTGGACCTCAGGCGCCGAACTAGGTGCTGTCGGTCGCGTGGCACGGCAACCAGCGGCAACGCTCGTTCCGCTGCTGATTCGAGTTCACGCAGACACGACCCTAGAGCAATGATCGTCTATTTCGGCCATACCGTGATCGGTCCGACGTGCCGAATATTTTACAGGGCATGGTTTGTCGTCGGGGGTCACTGATCGGGCGGCGGATCATCTTCGGACTGGATACGCGCCCGGATCCCGTCCACGGTGCGGTCCTTCGGAATCCGTTCCGGCCAGACGATCACGGTCACCAGCACTGCGAGGGGAAGGCCGATCGCGACGGCCCATCCGAGCGCGGTCCATCCGCTATTCATCGAATCTCGTTGTCTCGTACCGATATCGGCTCTACGTCGATCACTGGCACGGACACCGCCACGAGGGCCGACAGCACAACGGCGTGGAGGTCCGCCAGTTCGTCCGGGCCGATCGGCCACCCGTCCGGTCCGACTATCGACCATGTGCCGTCGTCGTGCTGGAGGTACCGCCCGGTGTCCATCGCTGAGTCCATGGCCCGTCCCCTTCTCCTCCGGTGTCGTTGGTTCGCACCCACCGCCGGGGAGCCATGGGGGGCACGGGGTTCACCCCGCGGCGGAGCTGAAATACACGCTAAGCGTGCGTATTTGGGCCTGCTGCCGCCTTGGTGTCCACAACCGTCTACAGCCGGGGCAAAGCACGGTTACCGTGGGTTCATGGACCCCGGCGGGGAGAACATCACAGGTGAGATGCTGCGGGCCGCGCGGGAAGCGGCGGGGCTCAGCCTGTCTGCGCTGGCTGCACGCACGCACTACAGCAAGCCGATGCTGGGGATGTTGGAGACCGGGCAGCGTCAGATCCACCCGGAGCACGTCCGGGCCTACGCGGATGCGTTGGGGGTTGGATCGGCGCTGTTCATCGAACCGGCGGACGGCGAACGGGCGGCGGCCGAATGGGTTCAGCGGGCAGCTGCGTCGGATATCGGCGGGGACACTCTGGAACGCCTGGAGTTGGCGGTGGACGACCTGGCGGCGAGCTACCCGACGACTCCGCCGGGCGAACTGCTCGTGCGCATTCGCCAGCATCTCGGCTATGCCGGTCGGCTCATGGACAGCCGGAAGACCTTGACCCAGCACCGCCGACTGCTGGTCACGGTCGGCTGGCTGTCGCTGCTGGCGAGCACATGCCATATCGATCTGGGTGAAGCCTCCGCCGCCGCGGCGCGTGGCCATCTGGCGTGGAAGCTCGCCGACGAAGCGGGGCACCGGGAGATCGCGGCATGGTGCCTGGAGACACGGGCGTGGCAACAGCTCACGGACGGCGCGTTCAGCGAAGCCGCCGAGCTGTCCCGCGCCGCACAGACAATCGCTCCCGAGGGTAGTTCGGCGTTCATCCAGGCCACCGCACAGGAGGGCCGCGCACTGGCAAGGCTCGGGGACGGTGTCGGCACATACGGGGCGCTGCGGAGAGTTGCCAGGCTGGTGTCCGGACTCAGCGTTCCTGACCGGCCGGAGCACCACTTTCGGTACGATCCGGCGAAATCGGATGCCTACGTGGCCACCACGCTGGCCTGGCTCGGCGATCCGGCGGCGGAGCCCTACGCGCGGCACGTACTTGCCGATCTTGCGGGCGCCGCTTCGGTTCGCCCGCGTCGGATCGCTTCGGCGAATCTGGATTTGGGGCTGGCGCTGGTCGCTTCCGACAAGCCCGATGAGGCAGCGGACATGGCCCTGGCGGCAGTCGCCTCCGGGTATCTGGTGCCGTCGAACTACTGGCGCGTTTCTGAAGTGGTCTCGGGGATCGAAGGCCGTGGCGCACCCGACGCAGCCGTGGTGCGCGAAGCGTTCCGCGACACCTATAGGACTTAGCGATCGGCCTGCACGGTGCCATCATCCGAGCGGTGAAATCCACTGGCCCTTGCGCTCAGGCAGGGGTGATACGCCGGTTCGGTGCGGAGCCAGGGCGGTCCGGCAGGGGACGGTGGGCAGTGTGGGGGACGTCGGGGCGGGTTTGCCAGGGGTGGGGGCCGGTCAAGGGGCGGTATTCGACGCCGAGGGCGGCTAGGCGGGGGAGGTGGTGGTCGCGGAGGCGGGGGAGGAATTCGGTGAAGTCGTGGAGGGGTGGGCTCCAGGCGGTTTCGGAGATTGCGCAGAGGCGGGGGAAAGTGGCGTAGTCGATGCGGCGGGCTGTGTCGAGGTGTTCGGTCCAGATTTGGGCCTGGATGCCGAGGATGTGGGGGGCGTTGGCGGGGGTGTAGGCGTGGACGTGCTCCAGGGTGTGGAGGTAGCCGACTGGGATTGGCTCGTTGGGGTGGTCGGACTGGCGGTGGTCGAGGTAGTAGGCGGATTCCGGGCAGAGGACGACTTTGTGGCCTGCGTGGGTGGCTCGGGTGGCGGCGGTGTCGTCGCGCCAGGCGCCGATCACCATTGGTGGGAGGGCGTCGATTTCGAGGACCTCGTCCCAGGCCAAGGGTGTGCGGCCGCGGGATGTCAGGTACTTTGCCAAGTCTGCGACGAATTGGCCGTGGGCGGGGGTGGCGCCGGGGGCCTCGTCGCCGCCTAGGCCGATGATCTGGGAGGGGAAGATGGTGAGGACGTGGTCGAAGACGCGGTGGAAGAAGTTCAGGGCGTAGTCGGAGGGGTGGAGGAGGTTGGTGCTGATGCCCCAGGATGTCCAGACTTCCCAAGGGGTTTCGGGGGCGGGGCCTAGTTCGGGGTAGGCGGCGATTGCGGCGCGGGAGTGGCCGGGGACGTCGATTTCCGGGATTACGGTTATTGCTCGGGCGGTGGCGTAGGCGACTATTTCGTGGAGGTCGTCGGTGGTGTAGAAGCCGCCGTGGGGGCGGCCGTCGCGTTCTGGGCCGTCGTGGCGGCCGACCATCGAACCTGTTCGCCAGGAGGCGATTTCGGTTAGGCGGGGGAAGTCGGGGACTTCGATACGCCAGCCCTGGTCGTCGGTCAGGTGGAGTTGGAGGACATTGAGTTTGTGTGCGGCGAGGAGGTCAATGAAGCGGAGGACCTCGGCTTTGGTTCGGAAGTGGCGTGCTACGTCCAGTAGGCAACCGCGCCAGGCGAAGCGGGGATAGTCCTCGATGACACCGCATGGGACAGTGAGGGTGCGGCCGGGGATGGGGGCGGCGCGGAAGGCGTCGGGTCCGGCCAGTTGGCGCAGCGTCTGCCGGGCGTAGACCAGGCCCGCGGCGTCGGAGGTGCGCACCTCGATGCCGGTTGGCGTGATGGTCAGGCGATAGCCCTCGGCGGGAAGGGTGGGGTCTGTATGGACCACGACTTCGGTGGGGTAGGGGCAGGTTCCGGGCTGCGGGGTGGCTGAGACTGGGCGGGGGAGGAGCGTGTCGAAACCTGGGATCAGCCCCTCGTTACCCGCGATCGGCCCTTCAGTACCCGGCATCAGCCTTTCACCGCCCCGTCTAGGCCGGATACCAGTTTGCGTTGGACCAGGATGAACACCACCAGCGCTGGGATTGTCATTAGGGTTGAGGCCGCCATTACCGCGCCCCAGTCGGTGTCCTCTGGTTTGAAGAACACCAGGACTGCTTGGGGCAGTGTTTGGTTTTCGGTTTTGGAGATGATGAATGTCTTGGCGAAAAGGAAGTCGTTCCAGGCGTGGATGAAGGACAGGACGCTCACCGCTGCCAGGCCGGGTAAGACCAGCGGCATGAGGATCTGCCAGGTGAAGCGGAGTCGGCTCGCGCCGTCGATTTTGGCGGCTTCCTCGAGTTCCATCGGCACGGCGGCGGTAAAGCCGCGCAGCAGCCAGATTGCCAGGGGCAGGCTGAATACCAAGTCCACCAGAATGATCGAGCCGAGTTCGTTGAGGCCGAAGGCGGGGGCGGCGTCGCCGATGGAGCGCATGAGGAAGAACAGGGGAATCGTCAGGGCCTCCACCGGGATCATCTGGGCGACCAGGATCATGACCAACAGCACCGTTCGGCCGCGGAAGCGGAAGCGGGTCAGCGCCACCGCTGACAGGAACGACAGCAGCAGGGAGAATGCCACCACTACGACGGCGACCAGCAGGCTGTTGAGGAAGTAGCGGCCGAAGCCGTTCATCGACAGCACTCGGCTGAAGCTGTCCCAGCTGGGGGCCAGCGTCCACGGTTTCGGTGTGGCCGATTGGAGCTCGCCCGGTGGCTTGATCGCCGAGAGCACCATCCAGTACAGCGGGAAGGCGACGAGGCCGGCGATCACCACGGTGATGGTTTCGGTGATCAGACGACCTACTCGACGTGGGCGAGTTCGATTGGGCGACAGGGGTTTCACGATCATGGCTCGCTCCGTCGCTGGGTGCGGACGTAGAGGCCGGTGATCGACAACAGCAGCAGGGTCATGATGACGCCGATTGCCGAGCCGAGGCCGTATTCCTGTCCGGCGAAAGCCTTTTGGTAGGCGTAGACATTGAGCACCAGGTTGCGCCCGGCCACGCCGCCGCCATTGGTCATCACATAGATCTGGGTGAAGATCTTGAAATCCCAGATGATCGACTGCACCGTCGCGATGAACAGCAGCGGTCGCAGGATGGGCAGGATCACGGAAATCGTGGTGCGCCAGGTCGATGCGCCGTCCAGGGCGGCGGCCTCGAGCACCTCACGCGGTATCGCCTTGATGCCCGCGTACATGGTCACCATGACGAACGGGAACGAACACCAGATCACCTCGGCGGCAACCAATCCGAAGGCACTGAGGGTGCCGTAGGTCCAGGAGTGGCCTTCCATCGAGCGGAATCCGATGCCGGACAGCGCCTCGTTGACCAAGCCGAAGTCGGTGTCGAACAAGAACAGCCAGACGTAGGAGCCGGCCACGGCGGGCGTCGCCCAGGCGCCGAGTGCGGCGAGGAACAACAGGGTGCGCGGCACCGCGCGCACCCGGGTGGCCAGCACCGCCAAACCGGTGCCGACCGTCAGTGCGCCGATCACGCAGACCGCGCCGAATCCGAAGGTATTGGCCAGCACCGTCCAGAACTGGCTGTCACCCAGCAGCGCGCGATAGTTGCCCAGTCCGACCCAGCGCAGTGGCGCCGCGCCAGCGGCCTGTTCCTGCCCGTAGTCGTAGAACGAGATCAGCACGATCTGGTAGATCGGATACACCAGGATCGCGAGCAGCAGCAGCCCGGCGGGGGCGAGGTACAGCCACGCGGTGACGGTATCTCGGTGCAGGCGACGGGGTTTCGGGGCGGGCGGGGCTGCCGGGTTCAACACCGGTAGTTCTTGGACAGCCATCGGTGGGCCTACTCGAACGCCTTGTTCATCTCGGCCGCCGCGGCGTCCAGCGCCGCATCGGGACCTGCGGCGCCGGTGGCTATCCGCTGCAGCGCGGTGGGCAGGATGTTCTGACTGTCGATCTTCGACCACGCCGGCGTGCTCGGCACGAATTTCGTTCCCGCTTGCAGGGTTTGAACGAACGGCAGCAGGAACGGATCGTTGGCCGCGAGCTTGCTCTGGACACCGCTCAAGGTCGGCAGATTGCCCATTGCCTGGTACATCTTCTCCTGATACTTCGGGCCCGCGAGCAGTTCGGCGAATTCGACTGCCAGGCCGCGCCGTTCGCTCGCCTTGAACACACCGAGCAGGTTGCCGCCCGCGAATGCCGGTGCGACCGAATCGGCTCGGGTGCCGGGCAGCGGAATCACCGCGTAATTGCCCTTGACCGCACCCTGTTCCATGGCCTTGCGGTTGAAGTCGCCGCCGATGGTCATGCCGGCTTTGCCGCCCGCGAAGGCGGTGACGCTCTGGGTGCCGGTGAGATCGGCGCACTGCGCGGGCGGGCAGATATCGTCGCGGATCAGTTCGGTGTAGCGGGTGATGCCTTCCTTCGCCCGGTCCGAGTTCACCGCGGCATTCCAGCCTGCGCCATCGTTGACCGCGAGTTCACCGCCGTGTGCCCACAGGAACGGCAGCATTGCGTAGGTGTACTTGCCGCCCACCGCGATTCCGTACAGCTCGGGTTTGGCGGCGCGAATGCGGCGGGCGGTGTCGGCGAGCTCGGCGAGCGTCGCCGGCGGTCGCAGTCCCAGCTCGGTGAACACGTCGGTGCGGTAGTAGAGCGCGCGAATGCCGGTGAACCACGGCAATCCGTAGGTCTTGCCCTCGAATTTCGCCGTGTCGAGCACCGAGTCGATGAGGTCCCCGCCCTCCGGCCAGGACGCGATATCGGCGCTGAGATCGGCGAACGCGCCGGTGACGGCATACCCCGCGAGATCGGTATTGCCGAACTCGGCGAGATCGGGCGCATTGCTCGGATCGTTGAACGCGCCCGCGAACTTGTCGGCGCGCGCCGCCACCGGCACCCACTGCACGTCGACCGTGACATCCGGTTTGCCCGAGGTGAATTCCGCGATGGCCTCATTGATCACCGCCTCCTTGGGGGCGCGGTTGGCCTCGTCGAACAGCCAGACCCGGACGGTGCCGGTCTTCGCGTCGCCGCCCTCGCCCGCCGGACCCGACTGCACCGGTGCGCATCCGGCGAACAGGAGCGCCGCGGCTCCAAGGATGAGTGCGCGTTTCGTAAGTCCGCCAACGACTCTGGGCCGGAAATCTCGGTGCGACATCAGGTACCTTCTAAGTCACGCTCGGCGATTGCAAATTATGCAACGGTGATTGCGAGTTATGCCACTAAGTTCTAGCACCAACCTGGATCACGTTCAATAGCCGAATGTGGGCTGCTTCACATCGATGGGCGGCATGGCATTTCGTGCCAGACTGGCTGACCATGAGCCTCGCGAGCGCGCCGACCGTCACCTGTGGAGATCTCGTCCGTACCCAAGCCGAGGTGCTCGAGCGGGCTGGGCGGTTGGCTGCGGCGCTCGTGGGGGCCGGGATTGGGCGCGGCGATCGGGTGGCGATCATGGCCCGGAATTCGATTGAGTTTCTTGAGATTTCGCTTGCCGCTGCGAATTGCGGGGCCAATCCGGTGCCGGTCAACACACGATGGCAGGCGCGCGAGGTGGCGCACGTGCTCGCCGACGCGGGCGTGCGGGTGATCTTCGCGCAGGCCGAGTTTCTGCCGGTTGTCGAAGCGGCCGTGGCGGATGTCGCGGTGAGGCCGACGGTGGTGGATTTTTCGATGATGGAGGAGTGGATCGAGGGGCGGCGGGAGTCGCTCGGTCATGTCGAGGGGGCTATTGCGGACAGTTTGGGGTTGATCTACACGTCCGGGACGACTGGTGCGCCCAAAGGGGTAGTGCGGGAACGGATGTCGGCGGAGCAGGTGCTGGGGATCGCGGGGGCTACGGCTCAGCGGATGGGGTTGGGGCCGGGGGTGCGGATGCTGGTTGCGGGGCCGCTGTATCACACGAGCCCGAATGCGGTGGCCGTCTTGGGATTGCGGATGGGGGCGGACATAGTGATCATGCCGCGGTTTTCGGGGGAGGAGTTCTTGCGGTTGATCGATCGGCATCGGATTCAGCAGGTGAAGGTGGTGCCGACCATGTTGTCGCGGGTGCAGTCGTTGCCGGCGGAAATTCGCGGGCGTTATGACATTTCCAGCTTGACTCACGTCATTCATTCGGCTGCGCCGTGCGCTCCGAGCGTGAAAAGGGCTGCCATCAGCATGTTCGGGGATGCGTTGTGGGAGTTTTACGGGTGTTCGGAGGCCGGGACCATTACGTGGATCAGTGCTGCGGAATGGCTCGAGCATCCGGGCAGTGTGGGCCGGCCGGTTGACGGGTCGGCGGTGCTCATCGCCGACGAGGACGGTAAGCCGCTACCCGTCGGTGAGGTCGGCCGGGTCTATGTGCGCGGGGCCGATTACTGGCCGGCGTTCACCTACCTGGGGCAGGGTGCGCCGGACAGCCCTGTGGCAGGCATGATTTGGGTGGGGGATATCGGCCGGGTGGATGCCGACGGCTGGTTGTATCTGACCGGTCGCAGTAGCGAGATCATTATTCGCGGGGGCGTGAACATCTATCCCGCCGAAGTCGAGAATGCGCTCATGGCAGTGGACGGCGTCGAGGACGCGGCCGTGTTCGCCATTCCTGACGCCGGTGATCTCGGGGAGGCCGTGGCGGCGCACATTGTGGCGCGGCCGGGCTCGGAGATCAGCGATGACACCATGCGGGGCGCGCTGACCGGGCGGCTGGCGGATTACAAGATTCCGACCACGATTCGGATCGTCGACGCACTGCCACGGGATGACAGTGGGAAAATAAACAAGCGCCAATTGCGTTCGCTGTACACATCGGAGTACGTCGACTAAGGGGCTCGAGTATGCGGGTGGCGAGGTCGTTCGGCAGGTACGGGGTCGCGCTGCTCGCCGTTGTGGTGCTTTTTCTGGCGACCGGCTGTACCGGGGCGAAGGATGTCGCTGCCACGGGTTTTCGGTTCCAGGTGCGGGAGGGATCGAATCTCAACTACTTCTTCCGGGATGGCGACAGCGCGGCTCATCTGGTGCTGCGGTCGGGGGAGAATCTGCGGATCGTGGTGGCCTTTCCGGCGGGGAACAGCGGTACGGGGGTGTGGTTCGAACCGCTCGCGGCAGGGGCCGAGTGGGAGCTCGGCGCGGCTCCGGAGGCACGGGCGGATACGGACTCTCGTGGGCGGCCGCGGCACGGGATCGAGTTCGAGGCGTCGGTCGCGGCGCCGAGTCTGACGTTGCGGCAGGCCGTGCTGTCGAATGTCCGGGTACTGCGGGACTACAACCAGAAGGGCATCGTACCGGCCGAAGTTCTTGTACCGCCGATGCTTTCGGACAACACCCTCACCTGGGATCGTGACCGGCTCGACGGCGGGCCGGGCTACCAGCTCAGTCTCGAGGTCGTGCACGGAACGGCGACCTCCGGTGAGGTGATTACGGCGGGCGCCGACGGCCGGATCGGCCTGCGCGTCACGGCGATGACCGGCGATACACCGCTCGCGCCGCTGGCGGGAAACGAGCTGTTGAACGGTTCCGAGGCCGACAACGAGAGCGCGAGGAACACCCTCACCTTCCTGAGCTACCGGGAGAAGTTTCTCGGCGGATCCTGGCAGTACAACACGTATTTCGGCCGTGACACCCTGATCTCGATGATGATGCTCATGCCGGTGCTGGCCCCGGATGCGACGGAGGCGGGCCTGCGGGCCGTGCTGACCAGGCTCGGCCCGGATGGGACTGTCGCTCATGAGGAGTCGCTGTCGGAGTTCGCGGTGCTCACCCGGAAACAGCAGAACGCGGCGCTGACCGGTGAGCCGATTCTCGACTACAACATGGTCGACGAAACGTATTTGCTCGCACCGGTTGCCGCCGCCTATCTGCTCGACGATCGGGCGGGCGTGGGACGCGCGGAAGCCTATTTGCGAGGCGACCTCGGGCAAGCATTGGTTCGCAATCTGCGATTGGTGGTGTCGAGCGCGGCGGCCTTCGCCGATGATCCGCGGTTCGGGAATCTGATCGCATTGCAGGCGGGCCGGGATTCCGGGCAGTGGCGCGACAGCGATATCGGGCTCGGTGGCGGTCGCTATCCGTACGACGTCAATGCCATCCTGGTGCCCGCCGCGCTGGAGGCGACGGCGCGGCTGCTGGACAGCGGAGTGCTCGCGCCGTTCCTCGACGACGCTGCGCGCCTGGACCTGTCGTTCGCCGCGGCGCATGCGAAGGTCTGGCGGGCCGAGGCGCCGCGCTTGTTCACGGTGACCGTCGACCCGCAACGGGCCCAGCAGGCGATCGACGCCTACGCCGCCGGAATCGGCGTGCCCGCGCAGGCGGTCGGATCGAATCCCGTGACGTTCCCGGCGGTTTCGCTCGGCGCGGACGGCGGGCCCATCCCGATCGTCCACTCCGACGATGTCTTCGACCTGTTGTTCGGCGCTCCCACGCCCGATGAGCTCGAGGCGAAGGTGACCGCCTTGAGTCGCCCGTTCCCGCTCGGTTTGTTGACGGGCGCGGGGATGGTCGTGGCCAATCCGGTCTTCGCGAGCCCGGATCTGCAGGCGCGATTCACCACGCACGACTACCACGGCACGGTGGTGTGGTCCTGGGTGCAGGCGGCGTTCGCCAGCGGTCTGGAACGCCAGCTGCGGCGCACCGACCTGCCGGGTCCGATCCGGGATCGGCTGGCGGCGGCCCAGGATTCGCTGTGGGACGCGATCGATGCGGCGGCGGATATGCAGAACTCCGAGCTCTGGGGCTGGCGATTCGAGAATGGCGCATTCCAGCCGACGCCGTTCGGCGCGAACACCGCCGATGTCACCGAATCCAATGCGGCGCAACTGTGGAGCAGCGTGTATCTCGCGGTGCGGCCGCCCGGATCCTGAGTCAGTAGTCGAGGGCGGCTTCCGGCTGGCAGCTGTCCAGGGGAGATGGCAGGTAGCGGATGATGGCGTCCAGGAGCGGGGCGATGTCATTGCTGCCGGGCGGCGCGCTGCACAGAACGGGCACGATGTCGCCGATGCGTGTGAGGTATCGGATGCGGTGATGCAAACGGCCGAGGGTGATCTCACGCGAGTCGAAGACGTTCGGGTCCGAGCTGCCCTGCTCGATCAGGGTTTTCACGAGTGCCTGGTAGCACTGCTCGGCGACTTGCCAATGGTTGCCGTAGATTTCGGCGGCCAGAGATTCGAGACCCCACATCGAGATCAGGTCGACGACGCCCTCGAATTCGGCGCCGAGTCCGAGTGGCATGTGCAGCGGCAACGGGACCGCGCCGCGAACGGCGGCGATGGCGCCGACGCACCGGTCGAAATCGGCGTCGGGGTGATCGAGGCCGGTGATCAGGCACAGTCGCGCGACTTGATGGTCGTCAGCGACTCGCAGCATCGTTTCGAGGCGCGGGGTGCCGTGGGCGGCGGCGTTCACTACCGCGATCACGCTGTCGGCCACCCGGATCGACCGTTCCAGTCCGGCGATGGGTGTATCGCTCGGCAGTTCGGCGAGACGAATCGTGTGCTCGACCTGGTTCGCCGACCAGGTGACCGTGGCTGCCGAGCCCGGCCCGGGCTCGGCGGAACCGTGGCGAAGCCGGCGGATCAGCCGGGCCGTCCCGGCGGGATCGCCGAGGAGGGTGACATTGCGGATCGACTGCGGGTCAATGGCTTTGGTGCCCATCGCGTTGCGGTACTCCAGATCGACTCGAGGAGGTCGGGGCATCCTCGATCTGGACTCACCGTACCGTCGGCCGCACGTCGGCGGAGCGGAATTCCGCCCCAAAGTAGAACGTGTTCCTATACCGTCGGGCTTGTGCAGAAAGAACAACGCCCTGCCGTGGCGGACTGGTTCACCGCGGACGATGGCGCGGTGCGGCTGAAAGGGAGTCGGTGTCGTGCCTGCAGCACACCGTATTTCCCGAAGAACACGCTGGCCTGCCGGAATCCGCGGTGCGCGGGTCCGCACGACGGCTCCGAGCTCGGCGAGTACCTGTTTTCCACGCGCGGCCGGATCTGGTCGTACACCGACGCCCGGTACAAGCCGCCGGCGCCCTATGTCTCGCCGGATCCCTTCGAGCCGTACGTGGTCGCGGCCGTGGAGCTCGAGGTCGAGCAGATGGTGATCCTCGGGCAGGTCGTGCGCGGGTACACGGTGGACGACCTGGCCGTCGGCATGCCGGTCGAATTGACCGTGGGCACGCTGTACGAGGACGACGAGGCAGAGCACACGGTGTGGATGTGGAGGCCGGTCAATGACTGACACGAATCGCGATGTCGCCGTCCTCGGTGCGGGCATGCACCAATGGGGGAAGTGGGGGCGCAATTTCGTCGAGTACGGGCTGGTCGCGGCCCGTGCGGCGCTGGCCGACGCGGGGGTGGATCACCTCGACGTCGGATACATCGCGGGCGCGGACACCATCCGCAATGGGTACCCCGGTTTCGTGTCCGGTGCGACCTTCGCTCAGGCGCTGGGTTGGTCGGGTGCGCGGATCTCGAGCAGCTACGCCGCCTGCGCCTCGGGTGCACAGGCGATTGCCAACGCCCGCGCCCAGATCCTGGCCGGATTGTGCGATGTGGCGCTGGTGGTCGGCGCGGATGCCGCCCCCAAGGGCTTCTTCCAGCCGGTCGGCGGCGAGCGCCGGGACGACCCGGACTGGCTGCGCTTCCACTTGCTCGGCGCCACCAACCCCATCTACTTCGCCCTGTACGCTCGCCGCCGCATGGCATTGCACGGCGCCACCCTCGACGATTTCGCCGCGGTCAAGGTGAAGAACGCCAGGCACGGCCTGAACAACCCGTACGCCCGCTACCGCAAGGAGGTCTCCGTCGAGGAGATCGCCGCCTCTGCGATCGTCTCGGATCCCCTACGGCTGCTCGACATCTGCGCCACCAGCGACGGCGGCGCCGCCCTGGTACTGACCTCGATGGACTACGCCCGCCACCACGGCATCACCGATCCGGTCCGCATCAGCGCCCTGTCGACGGTCACCCCGACCTTCCCCAAAACCGTCCTCGACCTCCCGGATTTCGCCACGGACTCCGCCGTGGCCGTCGAACCCCCGCCCCACACCTTCCGCTCCGCCATTGCGCACGCCGCCTACGAGGAAGCCGGCCTCGGCCCCGAAGACCTGTCCTTCGCCGAGGTCTACGACCTGTCCACCGCCTTGGAACTGGACTGGTACGAAGACATCGGTCTCTGCGAGGTAGGCGGCGCGGAAGAGTTGCTGCGCAGCGGCGCAACAACATTGGGCGGCCGAATCCCGGTCAACCCCAGCGGCGGTCTGGCCTGCTTCGGCGAGGCCATCCCCGCCCAGGCCATCGCCCAGATCTGCGAACTCACCTGGCAACTGCGCGGCCAGGCCGACGGCCGCCAGGTCGAGAATGCCCGCGCGGGCATCGCCGTGAACCAGGGCCTCTTCGGCCACGGCTCGGCGACTATCGTCACCCGCTGAACCTGTCGAGCCTGCGAGAACCCAGGTCATGCCTGGGTTCTCGGCTACCGATCGCGGCTGTGGCACGGGTGATCGCCGCCGATCCCGAATCCGTCGCGCGGGAAATCGCGGGCCTCGCCGCAACCGGGATTCCGGTTGCGGCAGCCGAGTAGACGCGGACTGTGTTGAAGGCTCAGGCGGTGCCTGTCACGGTGTGCTGTGGCGCTGCCTGAGTCCGGCGGGTGTGGCGGGCCAGGAGGTACGCGGCCGCGGCGGCGGGGAGGTTCATGAGGACGCCGTAGACGGCGCCGGGGACGGCCATGGGGTTGTTGTGCAGGACCGAGGTGGCCACGGCAATGGCGATGGCGCCGTTGTGGATGCCGATCTCCATGGCGGAGGCGATGGCTTCGTCGGTCTCGACCTTGAAGAGTTTGGGGGCGAAATAGCCCACGGTGAGGCTGATTACGGCGAAGAGCAGGCAGATCGAGGCCAGTTTGCCGATGTTCTCGGTGAGGGTGTCGAAGTTCTTGGCGACTGCGGCGGTGACCACCAGGACGAGGACCACGATGGACAGGATCTTCACGGCGCCGCGCATGCGTTCGGACCAGGCGGTGTAGCGGTGGTGGACGAACATGCCCACGGCCACCGGGATCAGCACGATCGCGAAGACCTGGGCGAACTTGTCGGGGCGCAGGCCGATCGATTCCGAATCGTCCAGGAACAGGCTGAAGGACAGGGCCACCACCAGCGGCAGGGTGAATACCGCCAGCACCGAATTCACCGCTGTGAGCGTGATATTGAGCGCAACATTGCCGCCCGCGATGTGGCTGAACAGGTTGGCCGAAGGCCCGCCGGGTGAGGCCGCGAGCAGCATCATCCCGGCCGCGAGCGCTCCATCGAGCCCGAACAGGTAGATGAGACCCAGGCAGACCGCCGGGAGCAGAATCATCTGGCAGACGAGCGCGATCACGGCTGCCTTGGGATACCGCAGCACCCGCGCGAAATCCTCGACGGTCAGCGTCAGTCCGAGCCCGAACATTATCAATGCCAGCGCAATCGGCAGCAGTACCGCGAAAATCGTTGAACCCATGTGGATCTCCTCTCACCGTGCCCCCGAACAACGCCGGCTGACGACGTTAGCCATAGGTGCGGCCGAGCGCGAGCCCGAAGAGATGGTGGCCCGGGGCGATCGGCCTGCCGTGTGGCCTGCATCACCGTGAAAAGGCTCCCTGACCTCACAAGGGGGTAGCGGAGCCTTGTGATAGCGCGGCCCTGGATAGCATCGATCGACAAACAGATCGAGGAAACCCCGAGGACTTGTGTTGACTAACGACCACCTTGACCGCTGGAACGCTCACGAGGCTTCCGCGGAGGCGATGATTCCGATTATTGGAAGGCTGTATCGCGAGAAGGGGGTGACGATTCTGCTGCACAGCCGGTCGCTGGTGAACAAGTCGGTGATCAGCATTCTGCGGACGCATCGGTTCGCGCGGCAGATCGAGGGGGAGGAGCTGTCGATCGAGGAGACGCTGCCGTTCCTCGAGGTGCTCAGCGGCCTGGATCTGGGGCCGTGCAAGATCGACCTCGGGCGGTTGGTCATGGCGTATCGCACCGATGCGCGGGGGCTGTCGGTGCCCGAGTTCACCGCCGCGGTGCTGGCGGAGGTGACCGGCGGCAACAAGGCCGAGGCGCAGGGGCCGCGGGATGTGGTGCTCTACGGGTTCGGGCGGATCGGGCGGCTGGTCGCGCGGCTGCTCATCGAGAAGACCGGGTCGGGCAATGGGCTGAACCTGCGGGCCGTGGTGGTGCGCAAGGGCGGCGAGGGCGATCTGGCCAAGCGGGCGTCGCTGCTGCGGCGGGACTCGGTGCACGGGCAGTTCAACGGGACCATCAAGGTCGACGCGGAGAACAATACGATCACCGCCAACGGCAGTGTGATCAAGTTCATCTACAGCGATGATCCGGCCGCCATCGACTACACCGAGTTCGGCATCGACAATGCGATCCTGATCGACAACACCGGCAAGTGGCGCGACCGGCAGGGGCTGTCGCAGCACCTGCGGCCGGGCATCGCCAAGGTGCTGCTCACCGCGCCCGGCAAGGGCGACGTCCCGAATATCGTGCACGGCGTCAACCACCTCGCGCTGGACCAGTCCGAGCAGATCGTGTCCTGCGCGTCCTGCACCACCAATGCCATCGTGCCGCCGCTCAAGGCGATGGATGACGAATTCGGCATTGTCCGTGGGCATGTCGAGACGGTGCACTCGTTCACCAATGATCAGAACCTGCTCGACAACTTCCACAAGGCCGACCGCCGTGGACGTTCCGCGCCGTTCAACCTGGTGCTCACCGAGACCGGCGCCGCCTCGGCGGTCGCCAAGGCCATGCCGGACTTCAAGGCCAAGATCACCGGAAACTCGATTCGCGTTCCCACGCCGGATGTTTCGGTCGCCATCCTGAACCTGCAGCTGAAGCGCGAGGTCACCACGAGCGAGGTGCTCGAGTACCTGCGCCAGGTGTCGCTGTCGGGTCCGCTGAGCCGCAACCTCGACTACACCGCGGCCACCGACGTGGTCTCGAGCGACTTCATCGGATCCCGCGCCGCGTCCATCGTCGACGCCAACGCCACCATCGTCGACGGCGACACCGCGATCCTGTACCTCTGGTACGACAACGAATTCGGCTACTCGTGCCAGGTTGTCCGCACGGTGCAGTACATCTCGGGCATCGAATACCCGACGTACCCGCGACTGGGTGCGCAGGAGGATGCCCCCGTGCTGGTCGCGGCCGACGCGTAGTTCGGACCCGGACATGTTCGGCCGTCGCGGTTTTCCGCGGCGGCCGAACGCTGTTATGCGAGTTCCTTCCGGAAGCCTTCCTGCCACGACAGTGCGAAATGCCAAGCAATACGGCCGCGAACAGTAATAATAGCCATTTGATATGGCTACTCGGGCGATGAGCAGACGGAATCGCGCCTCGATCATGGTGATCGCGGCCATGGCGCTGGGCCTGGCCGCGCCGGCGCGAGCGGTTGTCGGCGGGACGATCGTGCCGGATCCGCCACCGTGGCTGGCGGCCATCCGGCTCCCCGTCGCCGAGCCGATCCGGCCTTCGGGGCAGTTCTGTGCCGGGCAACTGGTGAGTGCCGCGACGGTGGTCACGGCGGCCCATTGTGTGCACCACTTCCGGGCCGCGCCGGAGCTGTTGCGGCTGACCTTCGGGCGTGCGGATCTGACCGCCGATGTGGGCGAGACGGTTACGGCCACGGCGATTCGCGTGCATCCCGGATACGCGGATTCAGCGTTCATTTCGCTGGAGGGGGAGTCGAATCCCGTGCACTACAACGATATTGCGATGGTCACCATCGATCCGCCGCTGCCTGAACGGGCCACGCTCGCCCTGCCCGAACGGGAGTGGACCGACCTCTACGGTCCCGGAGCCTCGGTGCTCGTCCAAGGCTGGGGCCAGACGTCCATCGGTGATCCATCCAACGATCGACTCCGTCGGACCACCGTCGCGGTCACCGACGATTCAGCCTGTGCCGCCGCCTACGGCTCGTTCTTCGATCCCGCACAGATGGTGTGCGCCGCCGCGCCCGGCCAGGACACCTGCAACTTCGACAGCGGCGGGCCCGCCATCATCCACGGCGTGCTCGCCGGGCTGGCGTCGTGGGGCAGCGGTTGTGCTCGCCCGGGATTCCCCGGCGTCTACACCCGGCTTGCCGCCTATGTGCCCTTCGTCCGGTCGTAACGTGGTCTGCATGAGTGAACGGGTGGTGGTCATCGGCGCGGATGCGGCCGGTATGGCCGCGGCATCGCAGGCGCGCCGGTTGAAGAAGGCGGACGAGCTCGAGATCGTGGTGTTCGAACGCGGTCATTTCACCTCGTATTCGGCGTGCGGGATCCCCTATTGGGTGGGCGGAGATGTGCGGGATCGAGACGAGCTCATCGCACGCACGCCCGAGGAGCATCGGGCCCGGCGGATCGATCTGCGGCTGCGGACCGAGGTGGTCGAGATCGATATCGCCGGACAGCGGGTGCGGGCTCGCGATCTGGAGACCGGCGCGGAGAGCTGGACCGGGTACGGGAAACTCGTGATCGCCACCGGGGCGACGCCGATCCGGCCGCCGCTGCCCGGAATGGACGCGGCGGGCGTGCACGGGGTGCAGACTCTCGACGACGGGCAGGCGCTCATCGACACCCTTGAGTCCACCGAGGGCCGCCGCGCGATCGTGGTGGGCGCGGGCTATATCGGGGTGGAGATGGCGGAAGCCTTCATCAACCGCGGCTACGAGGTCACCATGCTCAACCGCGGACCGGAGCCGATGTCCACCCTCGACCCGGATATGGGCGTCTTGATCCGGAAAGCCATGCAAGGCATGGGTATTCGCGTAATCGACGACGCCGAAGTGATCGAAATCCGCACCGATGACGCGAACCGAGTCCGCGCCGTCGCCACCGCCGACGCCGAATACCCCGCCGACGTGGTCGTGCTCGGCATCGGCGTCCGTCCCGCCACCGATCTCGCCCGCGCCGCCGGTCTGCCCCTGGGCGCGTCCGGCGGCCTGCTCACCGACCTCGCCATGCGCGTCCGCGGCCACGAAAACATCTGGGCCGGAGGCGATTGCGTGGAGGTGCTCGACCTGGTCTCCGGCGCGCAGCGCCACATTCCGCTGGGCACCCACGCCAATAAGCACGGTCAGATCATCGGCTCCGGCGTGGGCGGCGACTACGCCACCTTCCCCGGCGTCGTGGGCACCGCCGTCAGCAAGGTCTGTGATCTGGAAGTAGCGCGAACCGGCCTGCGCGAGAAGGACGCTCGCGCCGCCGGTCTCCAATTCGTGACCGTGGTCATCGAATCCACCAGCCGCTCCGGCTATTTTCCGGGTACAGCCCCCATGACAGTGAAAATGCTCGCCGAACGCCGCACCGGACGCCTGCTCGGCGTGCAGATCGTCGGCCGCGAAGGCGCGGGCAAACGCATCGACATCGCCGCCGTGGCCCTCACCGCCCGCATGACCGTCGAGCAGATGGTCTCTCTCGATCTCGGTTATGCCCCACCGTTTTCCCCGGTTTGGGATCCGGTTCTGGTGGCCGCCCGCAAGGCCGTGACAGCGGTCCGCCGCGACGAGCGGGGATGAATGCTATCGATCTGAGCTGAATTCTCGAGGTTTCGAGGACATCGGAAGCCGGGGACGCGATCGTGTGGGGGAAATGTTCGCAACGCCCGGTTATCCGGTGATGCAGGAGGCTCGGAATGCCCTCGTTCATGTCAGTCGTTCGCGCGATCGTGCTCGGCGCGACACTGGCCGGCAGCATTGCCTGCTCGAATACCGACGAGGGTGGGATGGTCGGCCCGGCGACCCAGGTGGGCACGACCATTCCCATGCAGGGCACGGTCCGCAAGTTCGCCGTGGACCCCGCCGCCCACGCCCTCTACGCCACTGACTTCCTCGGTCTCGTCTGGGTCATCGACACCCGGACCGACAAGGTCATCGACAAGATCGAAGTAGGCGCGGGCGCACAGGGATTGGCGCTCGACCCCGACACCCGCACCCTCTACACCGCCGACTACCAGGCGCAGACCATCTCGATCGTCAATATCGACGACAAGACCCTCACCGCCACCATCCCCATCGGCAACCGCCCGGACGTGCTCGCCCTCGACCCGGTGACCAATTCCCTGTACGTCTCGCATTTCGGCGCCGACTACCTCTCGGTGATCGATCAGGTCACCCGCACGGTCACCACCGCCATCCCCATCGGCACCTACACCGACGACATGGCCCTCGACCCCGCCGGTAACCGCCTCTACCTGGCCAACTTCGGCACCTCCCGCCTGACCGTGATCGACACCCGCACGAACACCATCACCCGCACCATCGACTGCGGCGGCCGCCCCCGCGGCGTAGCCGTGGCCCCCGCCACCCAGCGCGTCTACTGCGCCAACGACGACGGCTCGGTCACCGTGCTCGACACCTGGACCGGCCGCCTGCTCGCCACCATCCCGGTCGGCGGCACCCCCTTCCGCATGTCCGTCGACCCCGCCGCCTGCGCCCTCTACCTCACCAAGAACGACGTCCGCCCCAAGGAAGCAGGCGGCGACGGCGGCCCCGTCGTAGTGATCGACACCGACACCAACGCCGTCACCGCAACCCTCCTGGTAGGCGACAGCCCCCAAGCCGTAGCCGTCGACCCCTCATCCCACAAGGTCTACGTCAACGTCTTCCTGGCCGGGAACGTGACAGTCCTGAAACCGGGCGAAGCGGGCTGATTCGCGGCGATTGCGGATCCCGTCCGGTTCGGCCGCGCGTGTCGCCGATGCTCGAGGTTTGCTGGGTATTACTGTGCGCGAAATGCGTCGAGTGCTGCTCGTCCTGTCCGCCGTGATGGCGTTCGCGGGTGCCGTGGAGACTCCTGCCGCTGCTGATGCCGGGCGGTGGCAGCGGCAGTTGGACGGCATTGTCGCGGCGGGGGCCGCCGGGGTTCAGGCTCATGTGCACAGTCCCGGAGGGGACTGGGATGGGTCGGCGGGGGTGGAGGATATGGAATGGCTGGTGCCGGTGCTGGGGGGTGGACGGTTCCGGATCGGGAGTGTTACCAAGACCATGACCGCCACGGCACTGCTGCAGTTGGTGGGGGAGGGGCGGATCGGGCTCGACGATGCGGTCGCGGATCGATTGCCGGAATACGGGGTGGACCCTCGGATCACCGTGCGGATGGTGCTCGGGCAGACGAGCGGGCTGGCGGACTACCTCAATGGCGGGGCGGGGCATGGGCCGTTGGTGCGGGATACGCTCGCCGATATTCGGAGGGATTGGGAGCCTTCCGATTTCGTGCATTGGGCGACCGGTAAGCCGTTGCAGTTCACGCCCGGCAGCAGTTGGGCGTACTCGAATACCAATTACATTCTTGCGGGGTTGCTCATCGAGAGGGTTTCGGGGCTGCCCTACCACGCCAATATCTATGCTCGAATCACACTGCCGCTGTTGATGTTCGCCACCAGCGTTCCGCAGACGGCGGAGACCATCCTCGGGCCCAATGCTCGCGCCTATTACGACTATGGCGGTGGGGTGGTCGATGTGACCGATCAGAATCCCTCGTATGTCTGGGCCGCCGGTGGAATCGTTTCTACCGCACGGGATCTCGACACATTCCTGGCGGGACTGCTCGGCGGTCGCTTGCTGCCGCCGCACCTGCTGGACGAGATGCGTGCCGTGCGACCCGTGAACGGTTCCTACGGGTACGGGCTCGGGATCTACGAGTACTACCTCGGCGATGGGTGCGTGGCCTACGGGCACGAGGGCTACGTCAACGGGTTCAGCTCGCACGCCATGCGCAGTGCGGACGGCCGCCGGGGGATCACGCTCTCCATCACCGGTGCGTCCGGCGGCGCCGTGGATCGGATGATCCACGACGCCGTGTGCGGATAGCTAGAGGCTGGCCGCCGGTTCGGGGGCAGGGAGGCCGGCCAGGCGGTGGGGCGCCAGAAGGGCTTTCACCGTGTCGGGTTCGAGCAGGCCGAATTCCGTGGCGATTTCGCTGACGGGCTGGCCGGTCTGCAAGGCGTGCTTGGCGATCCGGGCGCTGGCCGCGTAGCCGATATGGGGGGTGAGGGCGGTGACGATGCCGATGGAGCGGTGCACGTTCTGTTCCAGCAGGTCGCGGTTGGCGGTGATGCCGGTGACGCACTTGGTGGCCAGGGTGTCGGCGGCGGCGGTCAGGTGGGCGGTGGTGCGGAGCAGGCTGTAGCCGATAATGGGCTCGAAGGCGTTGAGCTGGAACTGGCCCCCTTCGGCGGCCATGGTGACGGTGAGGTCGGCGCCGATGGCCTCGAAGGCGACCTGGTTGACGATCTCGGGGATGACCGGGTTGACCTTGCCGGGCATGATCGACGAACCGGCCTGCACCGGAGGCAGATTGATCTCGCGCAGGCCGGTGAGCGGGCCGGAGGACATCAGGCGCAGGTCATTGCAGATCTTGGAGAGCTTGACGGCGACCCGCTTGAGAATGCCGGAGACCTGGACGAAGGCGCCGCAGTCCTGGGTGGCCTCGATGAGGTTCTCGGCGGGGATCATGTGCTCGCCGGTGAGATCGCTCAGGTGGGCGCAGGCCAGCGCCGAATAGCGAGGGTGGCCATTGATTCCGGTGCCGATGGCGGTGCCGCCGAGATTGCATTCGCGCAGCAGGGCGATGCCCTCCTCGAGGCGGGCGCAGTCCTCGCGCAGCATGACCGCGAAGGTGCCGAACTCCTGACCGAGGGTCATCGGGACGGCATCCTGCAGCTGGGTGCGGCCCATCTTGATGACATCGGCGAATTCGGCCGACTTGCCCGCGAACTCATCGATCAACCGGCCGAGCGCGGCCACCAGCAGCCGAATGTGCTGAACCACAGCGAGTCTGACGGCGGTGGGGTAGACGTCGTTGGTGGACTGGCCCAGGTTCACGTGATCGAGCGGATCGAGTTCGGAGTAGGTTCCGCGCTCCAGGCCGAGCAGTTCCAGCGCCCGGTTGGCGATGACCTCGTTGGCGTTCATATTCGTCGAGGTGCCCGCGCCGCCCTGGATCGGGTCGATCGGGAACTGATCGTGCAGCGCACCGCCCCGGATCTCGGCGCAAGCCGCCTCGATGGCCTCCGCCCGGCGGGCGTCGAGCAACCCGAGGTCCCGATTGGCATGGCAGGCCGCCTGTTTCACCGCCGCCAGCGAGGCGATGAGCGCCGGATACCGCCCGATGCTGTCGCCGGAAATGGCGAAGTTGTCCAGCGCGCGGGCGGTGTGAATGCCCCAGTAGGCGGCGCGGGGCACCTCGAGCGTGCCGAGGGAATCGTTTTCGGTGCGGGTTTCTGTGGTCATCGTCGGCTCCGTGCGGTCGCGTTCAGTGTTCGTCGATGGATGGGGGGACAGGGGAATTCGAGAGTTCGCCGAGCAGATTGGTGGTCATCCACCGGCGCAGCTCGGCCGCGGGCAGCCCGAGACCGGCGAGATGGGACAGCTTGGCGAGCGCGGCCTCGCGGGTCATGTCCCCGCCGCCGATGGCGCCCGCCTCGAGCAGGGCCCGCCCGGGCTCGTACAGGCCGAGATCGACCGAGCCGCTGTCGCAATGGGTGATCACGACGACGGGCGTGCCGCGCCGGGTGGCCCGCCGGACCGCCTCGACCGTCGCGGAGCCGTGCATCGGCATGGTGCCCGCGCCGTAGCATTCGAGCACCACGCCGCCGTGATAGATGCGCAAGGCCGCGTCGAGCAGATCCGGGTCCATGCCGGGGAATGCGGTGAAAAGACCCACCGGCACCTGGGTTTCGCCGGTCCCGGACGGCATGGTGAGCGGTGGCGCGGGCGGCGTGAACTTCCGCAGGGTGGTGAACCCGTCGTAGCCGTCGCAGCTGCGCTTACTGGCCCGCACCGCGGGATGCAGCGTGGTGCCGAAGGCGATGAACGTGCCCGGATCCGGATAGGCGGCAATCGAATCCAGGGCCAGGCGCAGATTGTCCCGGGCATCGCTGCCCGCCTGCCCCAGCGGGATCTGCGCCCCGGTGAGCACCACCGGCACCGGAATATCGTGCAGGTCGAAGGCCATCCGGGCGCCGGTGTAGGCCATTGTGTCGGTGCCGTGAATGACGATCACGCCATCGGGCAGCGTCGCGCCGAGATTGGCACGCACCCGCGCGCCAATGCGGCGCGCGGTACCGCCATCCGCATTGGCGCTGTCGATGACCTGATCGAGCTCGGAATACCGGAGGGTCACGGCGGTCCCGCGATCGGCGGCGAATTCATCCACCACAGCGGCGATCTCACCGCCGATCCCGGAACGCGGGCGCAGTCCGTCGCCGAGATCGACCATCCCGAAGGTGCCCCCGGTATAGAGGATGTCGACGCGCCGCTCCGGAACCCGCTGTGCCGCGGTCATTCCCAGACCGTCGCTCATAGGCCCTTGGCCTCATCGCTCGCGCCGATGGGCGCCAGCACCTCGGGATCGAGCCGCCCGCGCACCCGGAACCAGCCCGCCACCATGGCGGCCACCACACCCAGGAACACGACCAGCGTGATCCGCCCGATCTCCTCGTCGAAGAACATCAGCACGACCACCGCGACCAGGAAGCCCAGCGTCGCGATATTCAGCACCGGCGCGAACGGCAGCCGGAATTCGGGCCGCTGGTATTCCCCGCGCTCGGCCTTGCGCACGAAGATCCAGTGGCACACCATGATCGACGCCCAGGTGCCGACGATGCCGAGGCCGGCCAGATTCAGCACGATCTCGAAAGCCTTGTGCGGCATGACCATATTCAGCACCACGCCCGCGATGCCGACCGCGCTGGTCATGAGAATGCCGCCGTAGGGCACGCCGTTGCGATTCATTCGCGCGGCGAAGCGCGGCGCGGCCCCGGCCACCGCCATGGACCGCAGCGTGCGGCCGGTCGCGTACAAACCCGCGTTCAGGCTCGACATGGCGGCGGTCAGCACCACCAGGTTCATCACATCGCCCGCGTGCGGAATGCCGATCTTGCTCATGACCGTGACGAACGGGCTCTCGTCCCCGGAGTAGGCCGTCCACGGCAGCAGCAGCGTGAACAGCACGACCGACCCGGCGTAGAACAGGATGATCCGCCACATGATGGAGTTGACGGCCTTCGGCACCACGGCGCGCGGATTGTCGGATTCGCCCGCGGCCACGCCGATCATCTCGGTGCCGCCGAAGGCGAACACCACGCCGAGCGCAATGGTCAGCATGGGCGCGAGGCCCTTCGGGAACAGGCCGCCATTGTCGGTAATGGTGGAGATGCCGGGCACATTGCCGTCGATGGCGGTGCCGGTGACGATGAAGCCGATGGCCACCAGCATGAACACCACAATGGTGCCGACCTTGATCAGGGCGAACCAGAATTCCATCTCGCCGAAGAGCCGGACCGAGACGACATTCAGCACCACCACGACCGCCAGCGCGATCAATGCGAGCACCCACTGCGGCACCGGCACGAAGAACGACCAGAAGTGCGCGTACAGCGCGACCGCGGTGATGTCGGCGACCAGGGTCGTGGACCAGTTCAGGAAGTACAGCCAGCCCACCGAGTACGCGCCGCGCTCACCGAGGAATTCGCGGGCGTAGGAGACGAACGCGCCGGAGGAGGGCCGGTACATGACCAGCTCGCCCAGCGCGCGCACCACCATGAAGGTGAAGATGCCGCAGATGATGTAGACGATGGCCAGCGACGGCCCGGCCAGCGCCATGCGGCCGCTGGCGCCGAGGAACAGGCCGGTGCCGATGGAACCGCCGATGGCGATCATCTGCATGTGCCGCTTGCGCAGGCCCTTCTGATAGCCGACGTCACCCAGGTCGACTCGGGGCGCGGGGGTGCCGGCCGCGGGCGGCGGCAGTTCTTGGTGCTGCATGGAAAACCTTCCTCGGACCCCGACAGTCCTGGTGAGCATGCGAATATGAGCGCTCAGGCAGTAAGGCTGTCAGGCTGTAAGACAGGTAGAAGGTAATCGGGATCACACCCGCTGTCAATGCCGGGGGTCCCATCCGGTGCAAGCCGGCCGTCTCACCCAGTGAAAACGCAGGCCGAGCGCTTTTGCGCCGCATCGGCCGAGTCACCATACTGGTCGCGTGACGGTCGGAGAGGGACAAGTGCAGCGCATCGGCGCTACGGAGGCGGTCTTTCGTCGACTGAAGAGCCTCATCCAGGACGGCGAATACGCCGTAGGTGACCGGCTGCCCGGCGAAATCGCCCTCGCCAAGGAATTCGGGGTCAGCCGCCCGGTGGTCCGCGAGGCCCTGCAAGCCTGCGCCATTCTCGGCCTCACCGAAACGCACACCGGCCGCGGCACCTTCGTCATCTCCGCCAAGGAGAGCGCCAAGCTGACCTTCGCCGGCATCGACGCCCGCGACCTCATCGAGGCCCGTCAGCTGGTCGAGATCCCCGCCGCCGGTTTCGCCGCCGATCGCCACTCGCCCGACCAGCTGCACCGCCTGTTCGACATCCTCGACCAGCTCGCCGCCACCACCGACGCCCACGAATGGGTCCGCCTGGACGGCGAACTGCACACCGCCATCGCCGCGGCCAGCGGCAACACCATGCTCACCTCGATGGTCGCCGACACCCGCCGCGCCCTGGACGTGCAGTCCGAATTCCTCAACCTGACCCAGGACCGCCGCGCCGACTCCGACCGCGAACACGAGGCCATCGTGCGCGCCATCGAGGCCCGCTCCGCCGAACGCGCCCGCCTCGCCATGGCCGACCACCTGGAACGCGTCGCCGAAACCATCGCCCGCATCGGCGACTGACTCACCACCCGCCCTCGAAGAGCGCCGCGAGCGCCGGGGCCGAGTCCGCCGCGGTCGTCGTATTCGCCACCGCGACAACAATCGCGGCCAGCGACAACACTGCCGAGAGGGCCCCGAACGAGCCCAGCACGCGTCTCGTTCGCGGGTCGGAGCTGCGTGCGACGCCGATCCACGACAGCACGCTCAGGCCGATGAGGACGACCGCAACGACCGCGGCGATCACGGCCATCACCACGTGATACCGGGCAAAGTCGCTGATCATCACATCGAGGGCGGGTGCGGTCGGGCCGTCCGCGGATTCGGCCAGGCCCTGCCGGACCTGATCGAGCGTCGCGGCGAGCTCGGCATCGGCCGTCCCGTCCGTCAGCATCGGCAACAGCGAGGCGAAGGGCGCCACCGCCCCCTGGATATTGGCCATGACCAGCACCACCGAGAACAGCGCGAGCACCGTCGCGACGACACCGCCCGCCCCGAGAACGGCCTTCCGTCCCGCCCCGACACCGCCTGCGCTCAGAAATGCCTTCCACAGCAGCACGCCGAGCCAGGCGAGCGCGATCAGCAGCAATGCCGCGATCACCGCTTTGACCACGTGATAGTGAAACCAGAAATCGACGACCCGCGCCAGCCCGGACGGGAATTCCGCACTGCCGGAACCCCAATACTCGACGAACGCCGCCCGGAACGAGGCCCGAATGTCCTCCTCATCGGCGAAGCCGTCCCCCGGCCCGCTCGCCGCCAACGCGCGCGGGGCGAGCACGAAGGCCGCGGCGAGCACCGCGGCCAGCGCTGCCAGCGCGGCGACCGCACGACCGGAGACCCCGGAAGACAGCGATGAAGCTGCGGGACTGGACAATTCGATTCCTCCGGCTCGCTCGACAAGATGGCCCGCTCACCATCTTCCACGGAAAGAGCCGACAGCCAAGCGATCACCGGCGCATGCTCACCGCAGGCAGGCCTGCGCGATGGAGAGGCTGTTCTCGTAGAGGTGGTGGCGGGTGATGCGGCCGTTCTCGACGGTCAGCCGGAGGGCGAAAGGGCCTTCGAAGGTCTTGCCGGTGGCGCGGACCTTGCCGGCGACGTGACCGAAGAGCGCGGCTTCGGTGCCATCGACGAGGAAGGTGTCGATGGTGGCCTCGGCCTCCTCGGGAACCACGTGGGACATCAATTCGTCGAACTGGGCGGCACATTCGGCCGCGGTGCGGCGGGGGCGGATCCAGGGGACGTTCGGATTGTCGGCCAGCACCCAGTCGACTTCATCGGCGAACAGAGCGGTCATGGCGGCGGTGTCGGCGGCGGCGCGGGCCGCGAGGAAGGCATCGACGGTGGTGCGGGTGGCCTCGGCGGCGGTCATTCGGTTCTCCTGCTCTCGCTGGCTGGTGGCACAGACGATGTTTGCAGGGTGTCTGCGGCGCGTCGATTACCTCGGAGGTAAGCCGATCGAGGCGCGGTTGCCGAAAGCAGGGCGGCCCCTGCGGCGATGACCGGGCGGGCGGGCCGAGGTGCAGCGGCTGCGGAAGACGTTGCTGGCCATCATCGGTGGCGCGGGGTCGACCTACGCCGGGACGACGCCGCGCCGTGAGTAGTGAAATCGGTTACTGCGCGCGGGTTTCGGACAGGACTCGGGCGGAGAGCACGATCATCCAGACGGCGGCGATGACGCCCGTGATCCACAGCGGGATGAAGTTGTAGTAGCCCTCGGCGTTCTGGGTGGCCTGGACCGACAAGCCGCCGACGACATAAACGATCATCGTGAGGACGGTGTAGACCGCAAGGCCGGTATGGCCGGCGCGGCGCCAGCGCAGGGCGAAGGCGACCATGGCGCCGACGGCGCCGATCATGCCGATGATCGGGGCGACGGCGTGCAGCCAGCCGTGCCAGCTCAGCGTGTCCGGTGCGAGTGCGGGTGCGCCGTCGGGGTAGCCGAAGGCCGGATCGGTGACGAAGACGCCCCCGGCGATGAGGCCGACGCCGTTGAGGGCGATCCAGCGCGGGCCCCAGGTCCCGGCGGGCTGCCCGCGCAGGACCTCGCGCAGGCCGTAGGCGCCCAGCAGCATGAGCAGGCCGGAGACGACGAAGTTGGCGATATTGAGCCAGCCGAGATCGCCGGTGCTCAACTGGCTCAGCGGGTTCTTGACCATGTCGAAGCTCGCGCGGGTGAGCCCGCCGATGATTCCCGCGGTGATGAACAGGGCGGAGCCGGCGCCGATGGCAGGGATCAGGCGGCGGGCCGATGTGGTGGTGGCTGTGACGGTCATGACGAGTCTCCATCCGGCGTGGTGCGGTGCTACGGATGAAGACGGTGCGGGCGCGCGAAACTGACCGCCGATCTGCCGAAAGCCCCGGGACCGGCCCGGGGCTTTCGGCGGGAGTCCGGTCAGGATGTCATGGGGATGTCGATGTAGGCCCCGTCCTGTCCGCTGGACAGCGTGATGGTGGCGCCCGCAGCGGTTTCATCACCGTACAGCGGATCCTTCGGGTCGATGATCAGCACGAGGCGGTGCAGGACCGGAATGCGATAGTCGGTGGCCTGCAGGCGCAACCGCACCGGTTTCGGCTGGCCGGGCTGCTGGTTGTGCACGGTGGTGGCGGCATGGGTGATGATGCGCATGGCGCCGGTGAAGGGATTGTGGTCGAAGAGGTAGGCCACGAGGGTGACGGTTTCGCTGGAGGGGGTGACGGTCAATTCGAGGGCGGGGATGCCCGCGATGTGCTGTGGTTTGAGGAAGGCGGGCTTGGTCGTCCAGACCGCGGCCGCGGTGCGGTCGACCTCCGCGAAGCGCTGGCGCTTGGGCATGAGCAGGCGCTCGGCGAAGCCGTCGAAGACGAGCTTCTCCACGGCTTGGACCTGCTTCTCGCCCGCCTGGAAGCTGTGGCTGAAGGAGGACGGCTGGTTGAGCGTCAGCGTGCCGTCGGGGGATTCGGGGTTCGGCGCCGTGAGATGGTAGCGGCGCATGGGAAGCGACCAGGAGCGCAGATCCGGCGCTGCCGCCGAGGTGAAGGCGTGCATGGACTCGGTGTGGACCGCGCCGTCCCGGGAGATGTCGTTGTCCTGCTCGCGCACATAGTGGTCGAGCCAGTCGTAGGCGGCTTCGGTGGTGCGGGTGTACACGCCCAGCATGAGACCCGGAATCTCCACCGCGCCATGGTCGCCCACCGCCAGGTCCAGCCGCTTCGGGCCGGGGAAGCGGTCGAAATAGGCGAGCAACTGGTTCTGCGGGAAGATCGTCTCGTGCCAGAAGCTGGTGAAGAAGGTCGGCACGGGCCGTAGGTCCTGCTCCGGGATCTGCGCGGGCGACCTGGGTTTCGCGTAGTCCAGGACCCCTTCGATATTGGTGTTGGCCTGGAAGTCGGCGAGCACCTTCTCCAGTTCGGCACTGGGATTCTCGCTGACCGAGCCCAGGGCGTTCGCGGCCTGAATGTGCCGGGTCTGGTTGTCGTAGAGTGCTTCGCCGAGATCCGCCCAAGTACTCAGGGCGACAACGGCTTTGACCTTCGATTCGGGATTGTTCGCCACCAGCTGGCTGATGCCGGAGCCATAGGAGATCCCGGCCATGCCGATGCGATTCTCATCGATGTTCAGGTCGGCGTTCCCGATGGCCCAATGGATTACCGCGAGCCCGTCCGCGACGTCCTCGGGCCCGGCGACGGTCAGCTCGCCCCCGGAGCCCGGCAGTCCGCGCTCGGTATAGGCGACGACGGCATAACCGCGCATCAGCAGCCGAACGATGGCTCCGGCGTACATCTTCCAGCCGGTGGCGTCCAAGCCCGCGGGCATGACGATCAGCGGGTGCGGGCCCCCGAGCAGCGGCCGCGCGGCGAACCCGTCGAGTGCTACGCCCTTCTCGCGATGGATGGTCACCGCGCCGAGACTGCTCTGACCGCGCACCGCGGCGATATCGTCGGCCAGGTATTCGGGAACCCCGGCGGTCGAGCCGGTGAGCAGGGCCTGGACGACCGCGTCGGCCATCGCCTCCTGGTCGGGGGCCAGCAAGCGCAACTGATACTGACGAGCCTCTGACATGACCGTATCCTTTCGATCCTGTTCCGCCCGAACACCGTTCGTGATCACGGCAGCGCAGGACTAACGAAATGTGGTTTGACACAAGGACTTTGAATGGTCAGGCCAGCCTGGCTTCGATGCTACCGCTCGTCGCCCACCCGCACCGTCGAATCCGGCATCGTAACAACCGGTCTCATCTGCGCTAACCCATGAGGAAACCCCGGGGCCTAGCCTGCCCCGGGGCTTCGGTGTCCGCCCATTTGCAACACGCCGACACGTTTAAGAACGGGATCAGCTTCAAGTTGACGTGACGCTCTGCGATTGAGCTACGGCCCATTGGTGGCTGGGCCGGCGGGAGTTGAACCCGCAGCCTTCACGTTGAGAAACCGTTCTCTCGATTCGGCGTTCGGCGGCGAATGCTGAAACTGGAGCGATAACGTGAGTTTGAAGGCGCGGTGCCTCTGCCGGTTGGGCTATCCCGCCGTGGATGGCGGGAGGAGGATTCGAACCTCCACTGTGCCGCTGGGCCTGTCACATTGAACTTCTGTTTCAGCTTGCGCTCCTTGCGCACCACCGACAGTAGCCGGTGGCGCGGCGGTCAGCCAAACAAATATCCGAAGACGTCCTCGCCCAGCTTGCGCTGGGTGATCTCGGCATTATTGGCCTCCTCGCGGGCGAACTTCACCGCCTGCTGCAGCTTTTCGACGCGCTCGGTGAGCTCGTTGACCCGCTTGGCCGGCAGCGCGCCCGAGAACTTGATGGTGCGCCAGTAGCCGACCACCACATCCTCGTGATAAACCTCGACCTGTGCCGGATGCTTCTCCGTCGCTTCGGCTTTCACGTGATTGCGCGGAATCTTCTTGGTGCGCACCGTCTGCACCGGCTCGGTGGCGTAGCAGTCGGCGGAGGCGTCGTACTCCCAGGACTCCGAGGCGTCGAGGACCGGCAGCTTGCGCACGAAGGTGTGCAGGTCCACCAGCTGCTTCTCCAGGAACAGCAGATAGGTGACCGGCGCGTCCTGAATCAGCGTGCGCCCGTCGACCACCACATCGGCGCGGGCCGTGCAGTTCGCCCAATCCTTGGTCGCGACGACGTCGAACAGTTTGGTCAGGATTTCCGCCGTGGTCTTCAGGACCTCCTCGGACTTCACCTGTACGCGCGTCGACTCGGGCGGCAACTGCTCGCCCTCCTCGTCCTTGGGACGGTAGGTGCGCGAAATACCGCTCAGCAGCGGGTTCTTACCCAGCTTGTGATGGGCGTCGGTGAGCTCGGAGAAGGTCCGGGACTTGATCCCTTTCTCTACGGCGACAATCTGATTCAAACGTGTCATGCCGGAACTGTAGCGGCGGAGACGAGCGCCCTACCAATGGTTTTCACGCCGCGGATCCCGACCCAGAAGTGCGGCGATATTGTCCATGGGGGTCAGCGACGAATCCTCGTGCAGGGGAGTGCGGTAAACGCCGCCGGGTCCATTGAGCGGGCTGCCGGGAGCCGTCGTGGCCCGCGCCATGGGGAGAGCGAGCTCGGTGAGGCGGGCGGGCACCGGGCACGGGCGCCCCAGCGCGCGTGCGATATCCCAGCGATGGACGAGCATGTCGACGAAGTGGATTCGCAACACCATCTCGGTGGGGATCGTCCCGGTGAGCGGAAGCCGCACCACCTCCCCGGCCTGCTCCATGGCGGCCATCCAGCGCGCCGCGATCCGGGCGAAGCCATCACGCCGATCGGCCGCCTGCTCATCGAGCGGCCCCAGCACGGTTTCGATGATCTCCTCGTGCCGCTCGTTCATGTGGTCGATCAGGTCCGCGACGTTCCACCCGGTGCACGGCGTCGGCGCGGTGAGATCGCTCTCGTCGAGGGTGGCGATGTCATGGCCGATCAAGGCCAGGGCCGTCGCATCGAGTCGTAACAGGTCGCTCATCAGGCACACTCCGGTTTTAGCGTTCGATCGTTCGCTATCACTATAGCGAACGATCGGACGCTATAGTTGGATTCATGTCGCCGCGTAGCTCATTCGCCGATGCCGCCCGCACCCGGGAACGGATCGTGCGGCTCGCGGTCGACGAGGCTTCGCGAATCGGCCTGGAGGGCTTGACCATCGGCTCGCTCGCCGACCGATTGGGCATGAGCAAGGCGGGCGTGGTCGGCCCCTTCGGCTCCCGGGAACAACTGCAGGCCGCCGCGCTGGAACAAGCCGGGCAGATCTTCCGTGCGGCCGTCATCGCACCGCTGGCGGAGTTCCCGCCGGGCGCGGGCCGTTTGACGCGACTGATCGACGGCTGGGTCGAGTACCTGGCCGAGTGCCCGTTCCCCGGCGGCTGTTTCGTCACCGCGGCCTCGACCGAACTCGACGGCAGGCCCGGGGTGCTCCGGGACCGGCTCGCCGCGGTCGCCGTCGAGTGGCGTGCATTCCTCGCGGCCGAAGTGGCTGCCGCGCAGGCCGACCTGCCGCAGCCGCACCGGTCGCCGCGGGAGATCGCGACCGTCTTGATCGGCACCGCGATGGCGATCAACGAGGAGATTCAGTTGCTGCACGACTCGTCCGCCGCCGCGCGGGGCCGCGCCGCCATGCGCGCCGTGGCCGGACTGAGTTAGCAGCTCATCGAATTCGCGACACGCCCGCAATAGCATCGTTGTAACACTCGAGCGTCCAACTCCGACGTTCCCCGTGACTCGTGGGCCGGTCTGTCGGGAGCCTGTCCGTCCGCTTGTAGTTGTTCTTGGAATGGGGAATAAGGGCATGGCTCTTGGCGATTTTTTCGCGCGTCATCGCATAGCCTCCGCGGTCGCTGCACCCGCGGTTCTGGGCGTGGCAGTGGCTGTCGCAGCGACGTTTTCGGTGACGTCGTCGACACCGGACGACACCACGGAAACACAGCTCAAAGCCTCGGTCACGGAATGCCATGACATGGTGACCATTTCGGTCGCCGGACGTGGTGACACACCGCGCACCGGTGAGGCGAAACTGCTGGTGGGAGCCAATGGCGAGGAATTGCCCGCCGCTTTGGCGGGTGATCATTCCAGCGAGTGGCTGGACCCGGTGGTCAATGCGCCCGACGGCTCGGTGGACCCCGACTCCTATGCTGCCGTTTATATTGCCTATCCGGCGAATATGGCCACCTACGAAGATGCCGTCAATACCGGTGTGGCCAATGCCGAACGGGTGATGACGGAGATTTCGGCGGCTTGCCCGGATACCAAGTTCTCGATCGTCGGCTACAGCGAAGGCGCGGATGTGGTGCGCCGCGTGGCGATGAAGATCGGAAATCAGGAACCCGGCGCGAACGGGGAATACGGGATTGTCGATCCGGCCGATGTGGTCGGCGTCGTCATTCTCGCCGATTCCGGTCGCCAGGCCGGCGACGGCCCGTTCATCGGCGCGCAGGACCCCTTCAGCAATCCCGACGGCTTCGACCAGAAGTATCAGAACGGCGCGAAGCCGGTGGCGGGCCAGGGCGCACTGCCCGGCACCAGCGGCGATTTCGGCAAATTGAACGGCAAGATCGCCTCGTTCTGCTCCGACGGCGACCTGACCTGCTCGGCGCCGCAGAATATTTCGCTGCTGCAACTGGTCGTGAACGTGGGCCGGCAGGTGAATGCCGATCAGCTGGAACGCGAGGGGCTCACCCCGGCGACCGGACAGGATGTCGCCACCGCGCTGGGCCGTATCGCCATGGCGGCCTTCGCGGATATCTCCTCGCAGCCGAACTGGATGGCCAGCGACGAGACCTTCCTCACGGTGCTGCTGCGGGTATCGGACCCGGCCTACAAGCCGGGTGAGAAGAAGGCTCCCGCGGCCGCGGACGCCATTGCGGCCGAGAACATGTCGCCGCTGGCGTATCTGCCGCAGAAGATCTTCAACGAGATCGTCGGCCTCATCGTGACCAACCAGAACACCATTCCGGTCATCATGAGCGACCCGTACAAGCTCACCCTCGGCCCGAACGGCACCGGCCACCACTTCGACTACTGGCGCGATGCGAATCCCCAGGACGGCAAGCCGCTGACCTCCGCCGAATACGCGGCGGCCTGGCTCACCGAGCTGGCCAAGAAGGCGCAGGCCGGCGAGCTGAACACCACGACCGCCAAGCCGTCGGCCAATGCCGCCGTGCTGGCCGCCGCGCCGGAGAGCACCTCGGGCGCGCCGACCACGACCTCGAAGTCGGGCACCACCACGGTCACCACCACCCCCGGTAGCGACCCGAAGGCCCTGACCACGACCACCGGTCCGACGACCACGCTGCCGACGACGACCGCGCCCACCACGACGCCGCCGACGACGACCGCGCCGACCACCACCGATCCCGCGGCGCCGCTGACCACGACCGCCGCCCCGGAGGTGACCACCCCGCCCACCACCGCCGCGGACGTGGCGCTGCCGGAGACGACGCAGCCGACCACCACCGCCCCGACCACCACCGCCCCGACGACCACCGCGCCCACCACGACCACGGCGCCGGTCACCACCACCCCCGCCAACTGACCGCTCCACCGAACGAACACAGCCGCAGGTCATCGACCTGCGGCTGTGTTCTTTTCGAGCTATTTCGGGCGATCAGGCGGTCGTCTGCCGCTTGGGCAGCTTCCAGCCCGGCCGCGGGAAGTGGCAGGTGTAGCCCTCCGGATACCGCTCCAGGTAATCCTGATGCTCCGGCTCGGCCTCCCAGAACTCGCTCGCCGGCGTCACCTCGGTGACCACCTTGCCGGGCCACAGCCCCGAATCGTCCACATCGGCAATGGTCTCCAGCGCGATCCGCTTCTGCTCGTCATCGAGATAGAAGATGGCCGACCGGTAGCTGCTGCCGATGTCATTGCCCTGGCGATCCTTGGTGGTCGGATCGTGGATCTGGAACAGGAACTCCAGCAACGCCCGGTAATCCGTGCGCGCCGGGTCGTAGATGATCTCCACGGCCTCCGCGTGCCCCGGGTGATTGCGATAGGTCGGGTGGTCGTTGACCCCGCCGGTGTAGCCCACCCGGGTCGACACCACTCCCGGCTGCTTGCGGATCAAATCCTGCATGCCCCAGAAGCATCCGCCGGCCAGAATCGCCTTGCGCGTGTCGGTCACGCTTCCTCCTTCGTGAAGAGAGTCTTGTACTGCCCGTAGCCCTCCGCCTCGAGGTTATCGAGGTGAATGAACCGCAGCGCCGCGGAGTTGATGCAATACCGCAGCCCGCCCGCCTCGCGCGGCCCATCGGGGAACACGTGCCCGAGGTGGCTGTCGCCGTGCGTGGATCGCACCTCGGTGCGGATCATGAAATGGCTGCGATCCTTCTTCTCGACCACGGTGCCGCCGTCGATGGGCTTGGTGAAGCTGGGCCATCCGGACCCGCTGTCGAATTTGTCCACCGATGCGAACAACGGTTCCCCGGACACCACGTCCACGTAGATTCCCGGCTCGTGGTTGTCCCAGTACTCGCCGGTGAACGCCCGCTCGGTGCCGTTCTCCTGCGTAACGTGGTACTGCTCGGGCGACAGCGCGGCGACCGCCGCCGGATTCCGGTTGTATTCCTGCGCCACTTGACCTCCTCGGTTCGGCCACACGTACAACCGACGCCCCTGCACCGACCTTCCCCGCTGCCGGGCCACGTCATACTTCCGTCATCTATCGCTGTCCCGAGCGTACGCGCGGGCTATCCGGTTGTCCGGCGCCGCAGGAAGCCGGTCACGACGGCCGCGTAATCGGCCGGGCGGGTCACCAGCAGGGAGTGGCCGCCGGTGGGGAAGGCCTCGAACTCGGTGTGCGGGTGCAGCGCGCGCAGGCGGCCGGTGTGGGTCTCGGTGATCAGAGGATCGTCGTCGGATCGGACGATGAGGGTGGGGCCCTGCCACGGCGGCTGCTGTTGCAGTTCGGGCAGGCGCTCGGCCAGATCGAGCAGCCAGCGCAGGGCATTGGCGGAGCCCTGCCGGCCGGCGCGGTCGTAGGCGGCGTCCACTTGCCCGACCCAGAACTCGGCTTCGGCGGAATCCCGCCAGGCGGCGCGCAAGGCTTGCCGGGCGGCCGCGCGAGTCTGCTCCCACGGTGTCGATTCCGTGGCTGCCACACGGGTTTTCAGTCGCTCGATGTCTTCGGGCCCATACAGGCCGGTGCCGGTGAACACGATCGATTCGATCCGTCGCGGCGCGCGGCGCGAGAGCACCTCGGCCAGCATGCCGCCCGCGGATTGGCCGATCAGATGCACGGATTCGATGTGCTCCGCATCCAGGACGGCGATCAGGCCGTCGGCGAGTTCGTCGAATGATGTTGCGGTGGCGGGATAGTCGGCGGTGAGCACGGTGAAATCGGGTAGCAGCGCGGGCGTCAGGTCGAGCCAGCTGATCGCGATGCCCGCCCCGCCGGGCAGGAGTAGTACGGGAATGCCTTGTCCGCCAAGGTAATAGGACCAGTCGTGCCCGTTCGCGCGCAGCTGTCTCCGGTCCAGGTCGCGTTCGAAGGCCGCGGCCCGCTGCTGAATCGACTCCATATCGCGACGTTAACATATGCCTACCTGATTATGGGTTTGCTCATTTTCCCTCGCTGACGTACCGGTCCTCGGCGTTTGCTTCGAGGTTGGGGAGGTATCCGGTCGATCGGTAGGCAAATCTAGGTAAAGGGGATGTTCATGTTGTTACGACGAGTTGCGCGGCCGCTGCTGGCGTCGGCGTTTGTGGTGGATGGGGTCGACACCTTGATGCATCCCGAGCAGCGGGTCGAGGTGGCGGGGGTGCTGTTGCGACAGGCCAAGGACCGCAGCACCGAGGACATCGGCGCGAAGCTGCCCGATGATCCGGAGCTGGTGGTGCGGATCAATGCCGGGGCGCAGGTCGTGGGCGGGGTATTGCTGGCCCTGGGGCGCGCGCCGCGGGCGGCGGCACTGGTGCTGGCGGCGACGGTGGTGCCCTCGGCGCTGATCGAACAGGACTTCTGGGCGGAGAAGGACCCGGAGCGGAAGGCCATCAAGCGCAACGCGTTCCTCAAGGATGTGAGCCTGCTCGGGGGGCTGCTCATCGCGAGCGCCGATACCGAGGGCAAGCCGTCGCTGGGCTGGCGCGGGCGGCGGGCGGCGCGCCGGACCGCGGCCGCGGTGTCGGCGGCGATTCCGGTCGGGGCGTCCAGTGATACCGGCGAGGCTCTGACGGAACAGTTGCACGACACGGCGATTCGCGCCAAGGCGCTGGCCGGGCTGGCGGCGGACAAGGGTGCGGAACTGGCCGAGCTGGCGCGCGAACGCGGGGCGGAGTGGGCGGAGATCGCCAAGGAACGCGGGCCGGAATGGGCCGAGACGGCGCGGCACCGGAGTGCGGAGCTGGCCGAGGTGGCCCGCGACCGCGGCGCCGAACTGGCCGAGCTGGCCCGGGAACGCGGTGCGGAGCTGGCCGGGATGGCCAAGGACCGTGGCCCCGGCTGGGCGGATGCCCTCCGTGAGAAGGAAGCCGAACTGGCCGAGGCCGTGCGGGAATGGGAGGCGGAGCTGGCCGAACTGGTCAGGGACCGCGGACCCGAACTCGCGGCGACGGCCCGGCAGCGCGGGACGCGGCTGGTCGAGTCGGTGCGCGACGGTGTCGAGACCAGGGTGTCGCGCAGCTAGGCAAACGGTTTCGCGGAGCTGGACGGACGAAAGCTCGCGTACCCGAATCAGGTACGCGAGCTACGCGGGGATCAGGAGCGGTGGCCGTCGCTCAGCGCCTGCTTGCGCAGGGTCGCGAGGGTGCGGCTCAGGATGCGGGAGACCTGCATTTGCGACACGCGCAGGCGCGCCGCGATCTGTGACTGCGTCATGTGCTCGTAGAAACGCATGATCAGCACGCTGCGCTCCCGCTCGGGCAGTTCGGCGATGAGCGGGCGCACCGCCATGGCGTCCTCCATGAGCGTGTAGCAGGGCTCGTCGGCGCCGAGGGTGTTGACGACCGAGCGCACGGTGCCCTCATCGGTGTCCGAGGCGGCGTCGAGGGAATGCGCCTTGTAGGCATTGCGCGCGACCAGCGCCTGGGTGACCTCGGTGAGTTCGACCTCGAGTTCGGCGGCGAGTTCGCGCGCGGTGGGCATGCGGCAGTAGCGTTGCGCCAGCAGTTCGATCGCGGGGCCGATGCGGTGCTGGATCTCCTTGGTGCGGCGGGGAACTCGCACCGCCCAGGTGTGATCGCGGAAGTGCCTGCGCACCTCGCCCATGATGGTGGGCACGGCGAAGGAGAGGAAGTTGCTGCCGCGGGTGACGTCGAAGCGATCGACGGCGAGGACCAATCCCAGCGACGCGATTTGATAAAGATCGTCGAATTCCTCGCCGCGGCCGGTGAAACGCCGGGCGACGTGTTCGGCCAGCGGGCGGCACATCTGGAGGACTTCCTCGCGAATTCGCCTGCGCTGTGGGTCATCCGGCGCCAGCGCGGCCATCTTCTCGAACCAGGGTTCGATGTTCTCGTAGGGGTCGGCGGTGTGTTCCGCCCGACTCGGTCGAGCGTCGGTGATCGGCATCTGCTGCTCCTCGATCTCATAGAGAATCCGACCTCATTGGAATACCCGATCCCGCGTTATCGAAACGTAATAACAGACCGAAGTAGGGTTCAGTTTGTTTGGCCAGATTGGTGGCGGGTAGTCCGAACTGCAGTTTTCAACTTCAGGGAGGTCGTGATGTCGGGGTCGCCGGAAGTGGCGGAGGGCGCGGTTCGGACATTGGTTCCGGCGCGTATCGATCGATTGCCGTGGTCGCGCTTTCACACCCGGATGGTGGTCGCCCTGGGGGTGGCGTGGATCCTCGACGGACTCGAGATCACGGTGGCCAGCGCGGTGGCGGAGACGCTGACCGAACCGGAGACCCTGGCCCTGTCCTCCACCGCGGTGGGGTTGATGGCCACGGTGTACCTGGCCGGAGAAGTGGTGGGCGCGTTGCTTTTCGGCAATTTGTCCGACCGGCTGGGGCGGCGGAATCTGTTCATGATCACGCTGGGCGTATATCTGATCGGCAGCGGGCTCACCGCGTTCACGCTGGGAAACGGTCCCGGCTGGATCGCATTCCTGTATGTCACGCGGTTCATCGCCGGTATGGGCATCGGCGGTGAGTACGCGGCGATCAATTCCGCTATCGACGAGCTGATTCCCGCGCGGTATCGGGGCCGAGTTGATATTGCGGTGAATGGAACCTATTGGGCCGGTGCGGTTATCGGCACCATCGGCACCTACATTCTGCTGAATCATATGAGTTTGTCGGTGGGCTGGCGCATCGGATTCCTGATCGGCCCGGTGCTGGGCGTGGTGATTCTGCTGGTGCGGCGGCATCTTCCGGAGAGCCCGCGCTGGCAGATCATGCACGGGCACGAGCGGGCGGCGGAGACCACCATTGCCGGCATCGAGCGGGAGGTGGCGGCGACCGGGCACGAGCTGCCGCCCATCGACGAGTCGAAGGCCATGGAGGTCAAGCCCGCTGAGCGGATCGGCTTCGTGGCGCTGACCCGGGTGCTGTTCCGCGAGTATCCGCAGCGGGCGGTGCTGGGCGCCTCGCTGATGATCAGCCAGTCGTTCCTCTACAACGCGATCTTCTTCACCTACACGCTGGTGCTGGGCAAGTTCTACGGCGTGCCCGCCTCGGAGACGCCCATCTACCTGATCGCGTTCGCGGCCGGAAACCTGCTGGGGCCCTTCACCATCGGGCATCTGTTCGACACCGTCGGGCGGCGCACCATGATCTCGGGTACCTACATCCTCTCCGGTGTGCTGCTCGCCGTCTCCGCCGCCATGTTCTACGCGGGGTGGCTCAATGCGGTCACCCAGACGCTGTGCTGGTGCGTCATCTTCTTCTTCGCCTCGGCGGGCGCGAGTTCGGCATACCTCACGGTGAGCGAGATCTTCCCGCTGGAGGTGCGGGCGAAGTCCATTGCGGTGTTCTTCGCCATCGGGCAGTGCGTGGGCGCGCTCGGCCCCGGTATCTACGGCGCGCTGATCGGCGACGGTTCGCGGCCGGGCCGGTTGTTCCTGGGCTATCTGCTGGGCGCGGCCGTCATGATCATCGGCGGGGTGATCGCGCGGGCGCTGGCCGTGAATGCCGAGGGCCGGGCGCTCGAGGACATCGCCCTGCCGCTGTCGGTCACCGGGCGGGGCGGGCAGACCCGATCCGAAGGCGCGGGCTCACCGTTCTCGACCTGACCTGGGAAAAGCTAAAGTGGTCTGACCACTTGACCACCTGGCCACTCGGGTCGTACCGTCGGTGGCATGGCGATCAAGCGAATCGATCGGCGCACCGTGCCGGACACCGTGTTCGATCAACTCGTCGGCGAGGTGCTCGACGGGGACCTGGAACCGGGCGCGGCGCTGCCCGCCGAACGGCAGCTGGCCGAGGCCCTCGGGGTGTCGCGGCCGACCGTGCGGGAGGCGCTGCAACGGCTGGCGCACAGCGGGCTGGTCGAGGTCCGGCAGGGCGGGGCCACCACGGTCCGCGACTTCCGGCGCTCCGCCGGTCTGGATCTGCTGCCGCGCTTGCTGATTCGCAAGGGCCGGCTGGACCCGGCGGTGATTCGCAGCGTGCTGGAGACCCGGCGGGCCATGGGCGGCGAGATCGCGGCCCTGGCCGCCGAGCGCGGTGGCTCGCGGATTGCCGGTGCGCTCGATGACGCGCTGGAATCGCTTGCCGCGCAGTCGGACCCGGTGGCCCAGCAGATCGAGGCGCTCGGCTTCTGGGATCACCTGGTGGATGCCGCGGATTCGATCGTCTACCGGCTGCTGTTCAACAACCTCAAGGCCGTGTACGAGCCCGCGATCGTCGCGCTCGCGGGCGTCATGGCCGCCGAGGTCGGGCAGATCGACCGGTATCGGCGGCTCGCGGCGGCGGTCACGGACGGCGACAGCGCCGCCGCCCGCGAGTCCGCGGGCGAGCTCTTGGCTTTGGCGGGCACGGAATTCGAGACCGTGATGCGCCGGATGGAGGAAACAGAACAATGAACGTAGCCACGCGAATCAGAAATCGTCGCGCCAAGGAAGCCGCGATCGACGCACAGGCCCGCACCCAGCTGGCCGCGGAGGAAGCCCGGCCGCGGCGCAAGCAGCTGACCCTCGGCGCGGCCTTCCGCGAATTCCTGCGGCATCCCTCGCCGTGGATCATTGCCGGAATGCTGGTCACCGCGCTCACCGCCCGGATCCTCGCCGGCGACTGGCAGTGGACCGACGCCCTCGTCCCCGTGGTCATGCTGGCGCTGTTCCCCTTCACCGAATGGCTCATCCACGTCTGTGTCCTGCATTGGCGGCCACGCACTCTCGGCCCGGTGACCGTGGATTCGCTACTGGCTCGCAAACATCGCGAGCACCACACCGACCCGCGGGCAATCCCGCTCATCTTCATTCCGTGGCAGACCTTCCTGTGGCTGCTGCCCGCCCTGGCCGCCCTCGGCCTGCTGGCCTTCCCCCGGCTCGGAATGGGTCTGACCTTCCTGACCGTGCTCGGCGTCCTCGGCCTGAACTACGAGTGGACGCACTACCTGATCCACACCGACTACAAGCCGAAAACCAAGCTCTTCAAGGCAGTCTGGCGCAATCACCGCCTGCACCACTTCAAGAACGAGCACTACTGGTTCACCGTGACCACCTCGGGCACCGCCGATCGCGTGCTGCGCACCTACCCGGATTCGGCCACCGTGGAAAGCTCGCCGACGGTGAAAGCCTTGCACGCCCGGGCCTGAGCCGGATTCGGCACCGGCTAGCGCGGATCCGCGGCCATGGCATCGCGGACGGTGGTCTCCTGCCTGCCCAGGAAGGTCGGATCCGGTTGCACGACAATCGAGTAGATGGCCTTGGTGGTCGCGAGCTGATCGCGCAGCCAGTTCCGCCGATACGTGGTGTCGTGCAGGCGGCCGTCATCGCCCACGCCCAGGGCGTCGATGCCGACCGAACGGCACAGCGCCACCGTGCGCGGCAGGCTGAAGTCCTGGGTCACCACGATGGCGCTGCCGACGCCGAAGATACGGTGCGCGCGGGCGCAGGATTCGTAGGTGCTGAAACCCGCGTAGTCGAGCGCGATCTTGGCAGCGGGCACGCCCTTGCCGATGAGGTATCGGCGCATGCTGTCGGGTTCGCTGTAGGTCTCGCGGCCATTGTCCCCGGTGAGCAGCAGCGCCTTCACCTTGCCGGAGTCCAGCAGTTGCTTGCCCAGATCCAGGCGGGCGGCGAGGAATTCGGAGGGCGTGCCGTCGCGGTAGACCTCCGCGCCGAAGATGATCGCCACATCGGCGTTCGGGGCGGTCTGCGCGCTGTAGAGGTACTCGTCGGTCGTGAACCGGACCCACAGCACCGAGCCGGCACCCACCAGGAGTGCGGCGAGGACCGCGGCGGTCACCAGTTTCGCGATCCGGCGTGGCCGCAGCCAGGTGGCGGCCCGGGTGCGGACGGACTGCGGCAAGGGGCGGAGCTTCATGGCGTCAGTGTGGCAGCGCCGCACCCGTGATCGGCTTAACGATCTCTTGCGGTCAGTCCGGCTGCACGCCCACCATGGGCAGCATGGTGCGGCGGGCGAAATCGCGTGCGGCCTGCTCGTCGCCGAGCGGGATGAGGCCGTCCGGGGTCAGCACCAGCGACTGGCCGAGGCGGGCAAGCACTTCCGCGACCAGGTCGGCGTCGAAGTCGTTCACATGGCTGGATTCCTGGAGGGTGCGCAGCTTTTCGGCCAGGTAGGTGCGTCCGACCGCCAGCACCGGTCCGGCATCGGTGGTGAGCCGGGGCAGGATCACGTCCGGTTCGGTGCGCAGGAGTCGTTGCAGCAGTTTGTTGTTGGCGAGATTGGTGATGAAGGCGACGAAGATCTCCACCAGTTGCTCGCTGACCGAGGCGCCATTGTGCGCGACCTCCTGCACCCGCTTGTCGATCTCGGCCACGAACTGCTGGGCCTCGCGCACGCTCACGGCCTCGACGAGATCGTTCTTGGATTCGAACCGCCGGTACAGCGTGGCGGGGCTGATCCCGGCGCGACGGGCGATCTCCCCCATACTGGTTCGCTTGATCCCGAAGTCGAGGAACGCCGATAGCGCGCTCTCCAATAGCTGCTCGCCTTCGGCCCGCGGCTTTTCCAGAATGCGTTGCAGGATGGCGGGCACGGACGGCATCGAGTCTCCAGTCGATCGGTTGGCATCCGCGACGTTGCGGCTGGGGCGCAGCGATTATCTCACTGCCTCACCCGTGCAGGTGTGGGGCCCGCCGCTAGTGCAGCTTCAGCGCCGCCATTTCGCTCTCGATCGCATTGGCGGCGAAATCGATTCCGCTGGAACGTAATTCGTGAACCCGGCGCTGTAGCGCCTCGATGCCCCCCGGCTGGGCCGCGATATCGGCCACGCTGATCCGCCGTCGGTGCATACCGTCCTGCTCGTACGGCACCGTTGTAACCTCCTGCTAGCCCGAGCGCGCACCCGGCAAGCGGCGGCATAACCCGGGCCGCCGGGAACGCTTCGAGAATGCTAGCAGCGGGTTATATGGTCGCTTGTTCAGTGTGGGCCTTATCACAGACCCTCTTCAGTCACCGCTCTTGACCGGCCCGATGCAGGCTCGTGTTGTGCAGGTACGCCGCGGCATTCAGGCGAATCCGGTCCAGCTCGGCTTCGCCCAGTTCACGGCGTACCTTGCCCGGAATGCCGGCCACCAGCGAACCCGGCGGAATCTGCGCGCCCTCCGGAATGAGGGCATTGGCGGCAATGAGACTGCCCGCACCGATGACCGCGCCATTGAGCACCGTGGCGCCCATACCGACGAGCACATCGTCGCCGACCGTACAGCCGTGCAGGATCGCGTTGTGCCCGACCGAAACTCCCGCACCGACCGTACACGGGAACCCGGGATCGGCATGCAGCACGCACCCGTCCTGGATATTCGACCGATCGCCCACGCGGATCGCGTCCATATCCCCGCGCAGCACCGCCGAATACCAGACGCTCACCTCGGCGCCCAGCCGCACGCGCCCGATCACGCTGGCATTGGGCGCGATCCACGCACTCTCATCGATCTCCGGCGAATGCTCGCCCAGCTGAATGATCATGACCCCAGAACCTAGCGGGTGGGTTGCAGGCGGAACTGCGCGCGGTGGGCGGCGGGGGTCGTACCGAGGACGCGGTGGAAGTGGTGGCGGAGATTGACCGCGGTGCCCAGGCCGGCGTCGGAGGCAATGCGGTCCATGGTGTCGTCGGTGGATTCCAGCAGCAGGCGGGCGCGGTCGATGCGCTGATGCAGCAGCCACTGCTGGGGGCTGGAGCCGGTGCGCTCGCGGAAGCGGCGGGTGAAGGTGCGGCGGGACATGACCGCGGTGCGGGCCCAGGAGTCGAGGTCGATGGCTTCGTCGAGATGTGTTCGGGCCCAGACCATGGCGTGCTCCACGGGATCGTCGTCGAGGGCGTCGGGGACGGCCACCGGGATGTACTGGGCCTGGGAGCCGCTGCGGTGCGGGGCCAGCACCAGGGCGCGGGCCAGGTCGGTGGCGGTGCGGCTGCCCAGATCGGCGCGGACCAGGTGCAGGCAGCAGTCCAGGGCGGCGGCGACGCCGGCGGAGGTGATGAGATCGCCGTGATCGGACCAGAGGGTGTCGGCGCGGACGCGGACCGCGGGGAAGGCGCGGGCCAGTTCGGCGGCGGCGGACCAGTGGGTGGTGAGCTCGCGGCCGTCGGCGAGACCGCTGGCGGCGACCGCCCAGGAGCCCAGGCAGAGGCCGACGATGCGGGCGCCGCGCTCGTGGGCGCGGCGCAGGGCCGCGCGGCTCGGGTCGGGCAGCGGGCGATGGCGCTGCCAGCTCGGGATGACCACCGTGTCCGCCTCGTCCACGACCTCCAGGCCGTGCTGCACGATGATGTCGAATCCGGCTGGGGTGGACAGGATTCCGGGGCTCTCGGCGCACACCCGGACCTGATAGGGCGTGCCGTGCTCCGCGCCCGCGCCGACGCGGCCGAAGACCAGGCTGGGCACCGACAGGTGGAAGGGACTGATCTGATCGAACGCCAGCACGGCCACCGAATGCATGGCCCGATATTATCGATGCTCGGCCTTCGGGCCACTGTCGGAGTGGTTGCCGCCGAACGAAACTCGGTGTCATGACGAACACGATCGCTTCCGCCACCCTCGAGATCCTGCACATCGGCGGCCCCACCGTGCGCTTCCGCTACGGCAACCTGACCTGGCTGACCGATCCCACGTTCGATGAGCCCGGCAGCTACAACGTCGGCATCACGCTGCGCAAGCTGACCGGCCCGGCCGTGCCCGCGGATCGCATCGGCGCGGTGGACGTGGTGCTGCTCTCGCACGATCAGCACCCCGACAATCTGGACACCTCCGGACGCCAGTTCCTGACCACCGTCGACCGCGTGCTGTCCACCCCCGACGCCGCCGGCCGCATGGAAGGCGTTCAGGGCCTGCAGAACTGGGAGTCGGTGCGCATCGGCGACGTCACCGTCACCGGCGTCCCCGCCCTGCACGGCCCCGAGGGCGCCGAAGCCCTCTCCGGCGTGGTCACCGGCTTCATCCTGCAAGCCGACGGCCAACCCACCGTCTACGTCTCCGGCGACAACGCCTCCGTCGACCTGGTCGAGCAGATCGCCACCCGCATCGGCCGCATCGACCTCGCCATCCTCAACGTCGGCGCCGCCAACGTCGAACGCTTCGGCGACACCGACGTCACCCTCAACGGCCGCACCGCCGTCAAAGCCGCCGCCGCCCTGGGCAATGCCCTCATCATCCCCGTCCACGCCGAAGGCTGGGCCCACTTCTCCGAGTCCCTCGACTACCTCATCCGCAACTTCGACTACGCCGGCCGCACCAACCAACTCCGCATCCCGGTCGCCGGCGAGCCGCTCACTGTGACTGCCTGAATCAGGAGCGGGGCTTGGCTGAGGCCAGTCCCACTGTCGCCCGGCTAGGTCGGCGCCTCGCCTGGGGCCAGTCCCACTGTCGCCCAGCTAGGTCGGCGCCTTGGCTGAGGCCGGTCCCGCCGTCGCCCGGCTCGGTCGGGCGGCTTGGCTAAGGGGGTTCGGGGGCCTAGCCCCCGCCAACCCTCCGATTGCTATCGGATTGCGGATCCGAACTAGGGTCGTGGCGCTCATGGCCGAGACCGGGGTTCTGGTCCACGATGGGCGGTATGCGGATTGGTGTCCCACGGGAGGTCAAGGAGCAGGAGTACCGGGTCGCGCTCACGCCGGCGGGCGCCGGGGAGCTGGTGCGGAACGGGCACGAGGTGGTGGTGGAGGAGGGCGCGGGCGTCGGCTCCGGGTTCGCCGACGCCGACTACCTCGCTGCCGGTGCCAAGCTGCTGACCAGGGCAGACGATGTCTGGGACGTGGCGAACCTGGTGCTGAAGGTGAAGGAGCCCATTGCCGAGGAGTATCCGCGCATGCGAGCCGGGCAGGTGCTGTTCACCTTCCTGCATCTGGCGGCCTCCAAGGAGTGCACCGATGCGATCCTGCACTCCGGGATCACCGCCATCGCCTACGAGACCGTGCGGGCTGCGGATGGTTCGCTGCCATTGCTCGCGCCGATGAGCGAGGTTGCGGGAAAGCTCGGCACCCAGGTCGGCGCGTACCACCTGATGACTCCGCAGGGCGGGGCGGGCGTCCTGCTCGGCGGAGTGCCCGGGGTGCGGCAGGCCGAGGTGGTGGTGCTCGGCGGCGGCATGGCCGGCAGCAGCGCGGCGGCCGTCGCGGTCGGCATGGGCGCGCGGGTCACCGTGCTGGACACCAATATTCCGCGCCTGCGGGAGCTGGACGCCCGGTTCGGCGGGCGCATCACGACGCTCGGTTCCAATGCGGCCGAGGTCGAAAGGACGGTGCTGGCGGCGGATCTGGTGATCGGCTCGGTGCTGGTGCCGGGGGCGCGCGCCCCGAAACTGGTGCCCGACACCCTGGTGGCGGGCATGCGACCGGGCTCGGTGCTGGTGGACATCGCCATCGACCAGGGCGGCTGCTTCGAGAGCTCGCATCCGACCACGCACGCCGAACCCACCTTCCGAGTGGCGGATTCGCTGTTCTACTGCGTCGCGAACATGCCCGGCGCGGTGCCGCACACCTCCACCTGGGCGCTCACCAATGCGACCCTGCCCTATGCGCGCGCCATCGCCGACCAGGGCTGGCGCGCGGCCTGCGACGCCGATCCCGGTCTGGCCCAGGGGCTCACGGCCGATGGCGGCCAATTGTTCTCCCGGGAAGTCGCAGCGGCACACGGTTTGCAGCCTGCGGGCAAGACGACGTTCCTGAGCATTCTCGGCACGCCGCAGGGCAAGGGCTGACCAAGGTCTGACGACGACGGGCCCGCAGCCGGACCGAATCCGGTTGCGGGCCCTCCGTTTCAGCGCTCAGTCGGCCGAGCCGTCCGAGCCCTCGGTGGATTCCGTGCTGCCGAGCTGCCAGTCCGGATCGCCCTCGCTCGGCAGGTTCTGCAGCTTGTCCGGGTTGCGGACCACGTCGATATTGATGATCCGGCCCTCGTCGATGGTGAACGAGAAGACGCCGGTGTGCTTGCCGTCGAACACCACCAGACCCGGGCGGCCGTTGACCAGCACCGACCGGCCCCACGCCCCGCCCACGTGCGCGGCATGGCGGAGGAAGCCCAGGAAGGTGTTGGCCACGGTCTCGGCCCCGTGCAGCGGATCGAGGAACGCCTGCACCTTGCCGCCGCCGTCGGCGGTGAAGGTGACATCCGAATCGAGCAGGCCCAGCAGGGCGCTCAGATCGCCGGAACGCCATGCGACGGCGAAGGCGGACACCACCTTCTCGTGCTCGTCCGGGCTGGCCGGGAAGCGCGGCGTGCCGGCCTCGACATGCTTGCGGGCCCGGGAAGCCAACTGGCGCACGGCCGCCGGGGTGCGGCCGACCACCTCCGCCACCTCCGGGCCGGTCATGCCGAACACGTCCTGCAATACGAAAGCCGTGCGCTCGGCGGGCGAGAGGGATTCCAGCACCACCAGCAGCGCGGTCGTGACCCGCTCGTCCTGCGAGATCCGATCGGCCGGATCATCCCAGGTGGTGATCTCCGGCTCCGGCAGCCACTCGCCGACGTACTGTTCTCGCCGCGCCCGCGCCGAACCGAGATGATCCAGCGCCAGCCGCCCGGTGACCGTGGTCAGCCAGGCGCGCAGGTTCTCGATATCCGCGCCCTCCGGACTGGTCTCGTAGTACCGCTGCAACCGCAGCCAGGCCTCCTGCACCACGTCGTCGGCGTCGCTGAGGCTGCCGAGCGTGCTGTAGGCGACCCGCCGCAGGTAGTTCCGATGCTCCTCGAACTGCCGTGCCAGCTCGGCCTGATCGGGCGCACCCCGCCGTTCGTCGTTGCTCATTGCCCTCACCGTTCGTTCCCACTCGCCGATTCGGACGAGTCACCGAATCGACGAAACAGACGGGATAACTGTGACATTCCAAGCCGACTGGTCGGTCTTGTGGGTCGGTGACTACGCGCGGCGGCGGGACCAGGCGAATGCCGCGGCCGCGAGTGCGGTGGCGAGCTGTACGGCTTCGGACAGCCGGACGGCACGCCGCAGGTCGCGGACCACCGGGGCGGGACCATCGCCGAGAGTGGGACGCATTTCGACGCCGTGGCGGTATTCGGTCCTGCCGCCGAGGGTGACGCCGAGCGCCCCGGCCATGGTCGATTCCGCCACACCGGCATTCGGGCTGGGATGCTCGGCCGCATCGCGCCGCCACGCCCGCCAGGCATCGGCGGGGCGGCCACCGATGACCGGTGCGAGGGCCGTGGTGATCGCACCACTGACCCGGGCGGGCACCAGATTCGCGACATCGTCCGTCCGCGCCGCCGCCCACCCGAACCGTCCGTACCGCTCATTGCGGTACCCGACCATTGCATCGAGCGTGTTCACCGCGCGATAGCCGAGCAGCCCCGGAACCCCCGCCACCGCACCCCACACCAGCGGCGCGACCGTCGCATCCGAGGTGTTCTCCGCAATGGATTCCAGCGCCGCCCGAGCCAGCCCATCCGCATCGAGCACCTCCGGATCCCGCCCGCACAACGAAGGCAGCAACTCCCGCGCCCCCGTCAGATCACCGGCTTCGAGCCGATCCGCCATGTCCCGCCCCGTGCGCGCCAAGGTGGTCCCGCCCAGCACGGTCCACGTCGCCAGCGCCGTCACCAGCACCTCACCGGCGCGATTCCCGGACACCGCCCGCGACAACCCGATTCCGAGCCCGGTCGTGACGCCCACCAACACCAACTCGTGCACGACCCCGGCAGCCCGGTCATCGCGATAGGTCACCCGCTCCAGTGCCTGTGCCGCCGAACCGAATCCCGCCACCGGATGCCCTCTGCGCGGGTCGCCGAGGGCGCGATCCAGCGCGAATCCCAGCACCAGTCCCATTGCAGTCGAAGTCCCACGCACCCGGCGAGATTAACCGACCACCCGATTCGCCCCGGCACCGCGCACCTATCCCGATACGCACCTTTCCGGCTGGTCCGCACCCACTGTGGTTCCCCGATTCGGCGCGCGTGCCAGTCCGATGTCGTGTGCGCCCAGCACATCGGATGCCTCGTGAACGCGGTGGCGCAGGCCGGGACCGCCATCTGCGGGAGTGCCGACGCGGATTGGCCGCGTTCATCAGGACGATCAGCGGCGGGTGCCACCGTAGCGGTCGGCGAGGCGGGCCTCGTTGGAGGTGGGCTTCGGGGCCGGAGCCGAGGCACTCGGCTCAGCCGCCGGAGTCGGCCGGGGTTCGCTTGCCTCGGGTGAGGTTGCCTGTGCGATCGAGGGTTTCGGTTCGTCGGGCGCGGCGGATTCGGCCGGGGCGGCGGCGCGTTCGCGGCGGCGGGCGCGGAGTTCGGCGTAGACGAAGTAGCCGAGGCCGAGGGGCGCCATGATGCCGAAGGCCAGCCATTGCAGGCCGTAGGAGAGGTAGGGGCCGGCGTCCAGCTGGGGGAGGGCGACGGGGGTGAAGGCGCCGGGCTGGCCGGGATCCAGTTGCAGGTAGCCGCCGCGGCCATCGGTGGGGATGGGGGTGAGCGGGAGGCCGAGGACGGTGGCGACCTGTTCGGTGTCGGTCGAATAGACCTGGCGGTAGCCGTCTTCGGTCATCGGCGGCTTGGATTCGATTATGCCCTCGGAGGCGCGGACGCGGGCCTCGAGATGCTGCGGGCCGGTGGGCGGGGCCGGGATCTCGGGTGCGCGGGTGCCATTGATCGCGGCGATCTGGCCGCGATCCACGAGCAGGGTGCGGCCGTCATCGAGCCGGAAGGCCGCGAGCACCGAATAGGCGGGCGCGCCATCGAGATGGCGCAGCCGGACCAGAACGGTCGAATCGGGGACGTAGCTGCCATTGGCGGTGACGCGATGCCATTCGGTGTCCTTGCCAGGACCGGCGAGAATCGTGGTGATATCGACCGGCGCGGCCTCCACCGAGTCGGCGATCCGCTGATTGCGTTCCGACGTGGAGGTGTTCTTGCCCAGCTGCCACGGCGCGAGCACGGTGAAACACAGATACGCGAACCCGGCGACCACCGCGGCCAGGATCACCCAGCTGGGCCGCAGCAGGAACCCGAGCCGCCGCAGCCCGGAAAGCTTCGAGCCGCTCATGCCCGCTCACCCCTCGCCGGTTCGCCGAGCTGTTCCCGCACCCAGTCGAGCAATCCCGGCACGGCCGCCTCGATCTGCTCGCGCACCAGCACGAAATCCGACTGATCGCCGTAATACGGATCCGGCACATCCGCCCCGTCGGCCTCCGGATCGAAGCTGCGCAGCAACCGCCGCCGCTCCGACGGCACCCCCAGCCGCGCCAGCGCCCGCTCATGCCCGGTATCCAGCGCCACCAGCAGATCCGCGTCCCGATGATCGGCCCCGATCACCGCGGCGGCATGCCCGACCGGATACCCGTGCCCGCGCAGTTCCGCGTTCGTCCGCGGATCGGCCTCGTCCCCCACATGCCAGCTCCCGGTCCCGGCACTGCTCACCCGCACCCGGTCAGTGAGCCCCGCGCGCTCGAGATGCGCCAGGAAGATCTTCTCGGCCATCGGAGACCGGCAGATGTTCCCGGTGCAGATGAAGGTCACATGCAGCTCGCCCACGACAGCCATTCTGTCGGTTGGCCCCCGCACCCGGCCACGTAGGGTGGATCGCTGTGCCGGAGGACACCGCCAACCCCACCCCAGCCCCCGCGGCCACCCCCGCCCAGGAGGCCGCGGTGAGCCATGCCTCGAGCCCGGCCGGGGTGGGGGAAGTCGACCTGGCGAAGTTGCGGCATCACGGGGATGTCGAGACGCGGGTGGGGATGGTTGATTTCGCTGTGAATGTGCAGGGGAGTGCGCCGCCGGAGTGGTTGCGGGAGCGGTTGGCGGCCCGGCTCACCGAGCTCGGGCGGTATCCGGGCGGCGACGACGAGCGGAGGGCGCGGGCGGCCGTGGCGGCTCGGCATGGGCGGAGGCCGGAGGAAGTGCTGTTGCTGGCGGGGGCGGCGGAAGGGTTCGCCATGCTGCCGCGGTTGGGGGCGGCCCCCGGTGGTGCGGCGGGAGATGGCCAGGGGCTGCGCTTGGCTGCGGCGATCCATCCGTCGTTCACCGAGCCGGAGCTGGCGTTGCGGGAGGCCGGGGTGCCGGTGGTGCGGGTGGTGCTGGAGGCGCCGTACACCCTGGAGTCGGCGGTGGTGCCCGACGAGGCGGATTTGGTGGTTGTGGGGAATCCGACCAATCCGACGTCGGTGCTGCATTCGGCCGAGAGCATTCAGCGGTTGCGGCGACCCGGGCGGATCGTGGTGGTGGACGAGGCGTTCGCCGATGCGGTGGTGGGGGAGCCGGAATCGCTTGCCGGGGTGAGTTATCCGGATGTGCTGGTACTGCGGAGCCTCACCAAGACGTGGGCGCTGGCGGGATTGCGGTGCGGGTATGTGCTCGGGGATCCGGAGTTGCTGGCGCGATTGAATCATGGGCGGGCGCATTGGCCGTTGGGGACATTGCAGTTGGAGGCCATTGCGGCGACCGCCGAGCCCGGGGCGGTGGCGGAGTCGCAGCGGAAGGCGGAAGGCATTGCCGCTGACCGGCAGGCGATGATTCCGCGGTTGCGCGAGCTCGGGGTCGAGGTGCACGAACCGGCGCGGGGGCCGTTTCTGCTGATTCGGGTTCCGGATGCGGAGCTGCTGCGGAAGCGGCTCGCGGCCAAGGGGATCGCGGTGCGGCGCGGGGACACTTTTCCGGGCTTGGGGCCCGGATTCCTGCGGCTGGCGGTGCGGCCCGCAACCGAAGTGGATCGGCTGGTGGCGGCCATCCGGGAGGTCGGGCTGTGAGCCGCCGGCGGGGATGTGCTGAAGTCCGTATGAATGTGACTGTCTCGGAGGAGGTTCGGTTGTGGTGACGGTGCGGCTGGCGGATCTCATTGCGGCTTTGGATGCGGCGTATCCGCCGAAACTGGCCGAGTCGTGGGACTCGGTGGGGCTGGTGTGCGGTGATCCGGACGAGGCGGTGTCGCGGGTGCTGTTCGCGGTGGACGCCACCGCGGCCGTGGTCGACGAGGCCATCGAGTGGGGTGCGCAGGCGCTGGTGGTGCACCATCCGCTGCTGCTGCGCGGGGTGGACACCGTGGCGGCCGATACGCCGAAAGGGGCGTTGCTGCACCGGCTCATCCGGTTCGGATGCGCGCTGTTCACCGCGCACACCAATGCCGATTCGGCAGACCCGGGCGTCTCGGATGCGCTGGCGCAGGCCATCGGGCTGACGGTCACCGGGCCGCTGGATCCCAAACCGCTTACCGCCCTGGACAAGTGGACGGTGCTGACGCCGAGTACCCACACCGAGGCGGTGCTCGCCGCCCTGTTCGCGGCGGGCGCCGGCGCGGACGGCAACTACAACGACAGTGCTTGGCGCGCAGCGGGAACGGCGCAGTTCCGGCCGCTCGACGGCGCGAATCCGGCGCTGGGCGCGATCGGCGAACTACATGTCGAGGATGAGGACCGTATCGAGGTCGTCGCATCCCCGGGCAAGCGCGCGGCGGTGCTGGCGGCCTTGCGGGCCGCGCATCCGTTCGAGGAGCCCGCCTATCACGTGACCGAGCGGGCGGCGCTCCCGTCGGGTCTGGGCATCGGCCGCGTCGGCGAGCTGGCCGCACCGGAATCACTGCGGGAGTTCACCGCTCGCGTGCGCAAGGGGTTGCCCGCGACCACGTGGGGTGTGCGCGCCGCCGGTGATCCGGATCGGGTGATCCGCACCGTGGCGGTCTGCGGCGGCGCGGGTGATTCCTTCCTCGGCAAGGTCGCCCGGCTGGGCGTGGACGCTTACGTCACCGCCGACCTGCGCCATCACCCCGCCGACGAGCACCTGCGCGCCGGCGGTCCGGCGCTGGTCGACGCCGCCCACTGGGCGACCGAATTCCCTTGGTGCGCACAGGCGGAAGGTATTGTCCGCACGGCGCTGCCGTCCCTGGAGACGCGGGTGTCCACGCTGCGCACCGATCCGTGGAGCATCGGCGCGGCGGAGGGGTGATGGCGGCCTGAGCGTCCACTACCAGGCCGCGATCGGCGGGAAACCGCCGAATACGCGCTCCTGGTGCACGTTCAGGCCGGGTTGGCCACCACCGTCGGCTCGTGTCCCACCGGAAAATTCACCGAATTGGCGATGAAGCACTTCTTGTGCGCCTCCTCGTGCAACCCCAGCGCCGGCTCGATCATCTCCGGGTCGGTCACGGTGACCCGGGGGCGCAGCGTGACCCGCTGGAAGCGCTCGTCGTCCATCACCCCGACCGCGGTGTCGTGATAGCCCGTCACCACCACGCCCGCCTCCGCGCACAGGTGCAGATACCAGAGCATGTGGCAGTCCGACAGCGCCCCCACCAGCAGCTGCTCCGGATTCCAGCGCTCCTTGCTCCCGCGGAACTTCGGGTCGGAGGTAGCGGGAATCGGCGGCCGTCCCGCCGCGAGCACCTCGTGATCCCGCGAATAGGACCGATACCCGGTGGTCTCGCCCGACCACGTCACCTCGACCTCGTACACATGCTCTCCCATACGGCGACCATGTCACATCCGTCACCCGGCCGCGCGCCGTTTTTCGCACTCGCCCAGGTCCCCGCCGATCGAATGTCCAGCATGCGGTGGGGTTGGGCAATGCGGGCTCGCCGGGCGGGTACGGTGGGAGTCTTGAACCGTCCATAGCGTCCAGGAGACCTTCCGCGTTGAATGCCGAACCATCGATCCAGGCCAAGCTGCTCGACCTCGCCGCTGTCGACGCCGAGCTGACGAGGATCGAGCATCGCCGCAAGGTGCTGCCCGAGGAGCAGGAGGTGCGGCAGCTGGAGGCGGAACGGACGACCCGCAAGGATGCCGCGGTCAAGGTGGAGATCCTCATCGACGATCTCGACCGCGATATCCGCAAGCTCGAGGGTGAGATCGACGCCGTCCGCAAGCGCGAGGAGCGCGACAAGGGCATGCTGACCGCCGGTTCGGTCGGCGCCAAGCAGCTTTCCGAGCTGCAGCACGAGCTCACCAGCCTGGAACGCCGCCGCAATGTCCTCGAGGACGACCTCATCGAGGTCATGGAGCGCCGCGAGGCCGCCGCCGCCGATCACGACCACGCCGGCGCCAACCTGGACAAGGCCGAACAGGACCTCGTCGACGCCGAACGCCGCCGCGACGACGCCCTGGCCGACCTGACCGTCGCCCAGCAGCGCTGCGATTCCGACCGCGCCGCCCTCGCCAAGACCTTCCCCGCCGACCTGCTCGCTGCCTACGACAAGCAGCGCGCCGGTTACGGCGTCGGCGCCGGCCTGCTACAGGCCCGCCGCTGCGGCGCCTGCCGCATGGAACTCGACCGCGGCGAGATCGCCCGCATTGCCAAGACCGCCCCCGACGTGGTCGTCCGCTGCCCGGAATGCAACGCGATCCTGGTGCGCACCAAGCAATCAGGACTGTGAATCACCGCGCGCTCCGCGCGGTACAGGAATCGACAGCAGGTCGGAATGCACTGGCGGCCCGCGAGTTCCGGGTCGCCCGCCGGCATGGAGGGTGAGCGGTGACGGACAAGGTGATCGTCGAAGCGGACGGCGGCTCGCGCGGTAATCCCGGGCCGGCCGGCTACGGCGCGGTGGTGTGGGATGCCGACCGAACGCAAGTGCTGGCCGAGCGCAAGGAGTTCCTCGGCGTCACCACCAACAATGTGGCCGAATACCGTGGCCTGATCGCGGGTTTGGAGGCGGCGGCCGAGTTGGGGGCGCGCGAGGTGTCGGTGCGCATGGACTCCAAGCTGGTGGTCGAGCAGATGTCCGGGCGCTGGAAGATCAAGCACGAGGCCATGATTCCGCTCGCCGAGCGGGCCCGGCAGCTGGTGGCCGGGTTCGACCGGGTGAGTTACGCGTGGATTCCGCGCAAGGAGAACTCGTACGCCGACCGCCTGGCCAACGAGGCCATGGACGACGCGCATCTCGTCGACGAGGTGCGGACCGCCCTGTCGACGCAGGAGTCGTCCGCGGCCGCCGGCGCGCCGACGGTGGTGGGCTCGGCACCCGGCAGTGCGGACTCGACAGGCTCCGAAGGCAACTCGGCGGTCGGCGCGGGTGGCGTGGAGAGCAGCTCGACCGGGATCCCTTCGGCAGGCGGTGCGGCGACGGTTTCCGTAGGAGCTGGGGCCCCCGCCGATCAGCGTGCCGCCGCGCCGGGATGGACCGGGGCGGTCGGGCGGCCCACCCGATTGCTGCTGCTGCGGCACGGGCAGACCGAACTCTCGGTGCAGCGGCGGTATTCGGGGCGGGGAAACCCGGCTCTGACCGCGCTGGGCCGGGAGCAGGCGGCGCGCGCCGCGAAAATGCTTGCCGCCAAGGGCGGTATCGAGGCGATCGTATGCTCGCCGCTGGGCCGGGCCCGGGAGACGGCCGAGGCCGCGGGGCAGGCGCTCGGGTTGCCCGTGCGCGTGCTGGACGGGTTGATCGAGACGGATTTCGGGGAGTGGGAAGGGCTTACGTTCCTGGAGGCGCGGGAGCGGGATCCGGAGCTGCACACGCGGTGGCTGGGGGATCCGTCGCTGCCGGCGCCGGGCGGGGAGAGCTTCGATCAGGTGCGGGAGCGCGTCGAAGGGGTGCGGCGGGATCTGGTGGCGTTGTATCCGGGCGCGAATGTGCTTGTGGTCAGCCATGTCACGCCGATCAAGACGCTGCTGCAACTGGCTCTCGGTGTGGGGCCGTCGCTGCTGTATCGGCTGCACCTGGACCTGGCGTCGCTGTCGATCGCGGAGTTCTACCCGGACGGCGGGTCCTCGGTGCGGCTGGTGAACGACACCTCCTACCTGTGATCACCGCCTGACGCCGGTGTTTGCGGCCGGCGCCGCCGGGTATGTCGGCGGCGTCGGAGGTGACGCACATGCGGGAAGCGGTTGTGGGCGAGTCCGGAGCGCCGCACGGTCCGTCGGATCTGAGCGGGCGGTCGTGGTGGGGTGTGCTGCGGCGCACCGCCGCCGAGTTCCAGAAGGACAACATCACCGATTGGGCGGCGGCGCTGACGTATTACAGTGTGCTGTCGATCTTCCCGGGACTGCTGGTGCTCATCGCCGTGCTCGGGCTGCTCGGGCCGGAGCCGACGCAATCGCTGGTCGACACCGTGCGGGGTGTCGGGCCGGGTAGCGGCACCGATCTGGTCGTGTCTTCCATCGAGGAACTGCAGCAGGCGAAGCCGCTGGCCGGACCGCTCGCCATCGCCGGGGTGTTCATCGCCCTGTGGACGGCCTCCGGGTACATCGGCGCGTTCATGCGCGCGAGCAACGCCATCTACGAGATGCCCGAGGGCCGTCCGCTGTGGAAGCTGCTGCCCCTGCGGGTCGGATTGACGGCGCTGCTGGTCCTGCTGCTCGCCACGACCCTGGTGGGCGTGGTGGTGACGGGCGGGCTCGCCGACCGCATCGGCGACTGGCTGGGGCTGGGGGAGACGGCGGTCACGGTGTGGGGCATCGTGAAATGGCCGGTGCTCGCGGTCCTGATCAGCCTCGTCTTCGCCCTCTTGTACTGGGCCGCACCGAATGCCAGGCAGCTGGGCTTCCGCTGGCTGACGCCCGGCAGCGTGCTGGCGGTGCTGGTGTGGGTGGTCGCCTCGGCCGGATTCACCGTCTACATCGCGAATTTCGGCTCCTACAACAAGACCTACGGCTCGCTGGCGGGCGTGGTGGTGTTCCTGATCTGGTTGTGGCTCACCAATATCGCCGTCCTGCTCGGCGCGGAATTCGACGCCGAGCTGGCGCGGGCCCGCGGCATCGAGCGCGGCCTGCCGCCGGAGGAGGAACCGTTCCTACCGCCTCGCGATCCCGCCGATGACGAGAAATCCTGAGGCGCGGGCGATCACGGCCGCAGGACGGCGCTCAGGAATTCGGTCTGGTCGAAGACGGCCTTCTCGAACCAGTCGTCGAAGTAGATGTCGAAGTGCCCGATGGGGTATCGCTTCACGACGGCGTGCTTGGTGCGTTCGGCGGCCTTCAGCGTCGGGCCCGCCGGGGCGACGGTGTCGTTGTCGCAGATGGCGTAGAACACCGGCGCCTTGATGTCCTTGGTGCGCCGCGCGGGGGAGTCGAAGATCGTCGACACACCCACCCGGGCAGCGACTTTCGGCCGGTACTGACTGCTCTCCTCGGCCAGCCGGCCGAACCCCTCGGGCACGTCGGCGGCGCTCATGAGCGCGGCGGAATGCTTCTTGCCCGCCAGCCGCGCCTTGATCGGCTTGCGGATGATCGGCCCGATGATCAGGTCGGTCAGCGCGATCGTGCCCGTCTTGGTGAGGCTGATCGGCCCCTTCGCCATGGCCGAGGACCACCCGCTGGTGAACGGGCACTGCGCCACCACCGCGGCGATGTAATGATCGTCCGGCGCCACCGACAGCACGTGCCCGCCCCCGAAGGAACTGCCCCACAGCGCGATTCGCGTCGCGTCGATGCCCCGGACGGTGCGCGCGTAGGCGATGGCCGCATGCCAGTCCTCGCGCTGCCGCGCGATATTGATCACCTGCCGCGGCTCCCCGCCGCTCGCCCCGAACCCCCGATAGTCGAAGACCAGCACCGCCATTCCCGCCATGGCGAACCGGCGCGCGTAGCGGTCCAAGCCCATTTCCCGGTCGGCTCCTAGGCCGTGTCCCATGACGACGAGCGGGCGGGGTCTGGGCGGGCCGTCCGGGAGATACAGCCAGCCCGCACATTCATCACCACCGGAGGGGAACCCCACCTCGACACGCTCCATGGCCCATTACGGTACCTTGGGTCCCGCGGACGAGTCGGTCGGGCGGCCGCGGCGAAGGGAACGGGCATGCCAATGCCGCCGCCCGTCGCCGAGGAAAGTCCGGACTCCACAGAGCAGGGCGGTTGCTAACGGCAACCCGGGGCAACCCGCGGGACAGTGCCACAGAAAACAAACCGCTGGTGGTGACACCAGTAAGGGTGAAACGGTGCGGTAAGAGCGCACCAGCGCGCCGGGTGACCGGCGCGGCTCGGTAAACCCCGCCCGGAGCAAGGTCGAAGGTCGCATTCGCGAGAGTGCGGCTGCGCAGGCGTTCGAGGGCTGCTCGCCCGAGCCTGCGGGTGGACTGCTCGAGGCACCCGGCAACGGTGTGTCCAGATGGATGGTCGCCACCCGGTGCTCGCACCGGGGACAGGATCCGGCTTACAGACCGACTCGTCCGCCCCTTTCCGGGGGCCCCGCCCGGGTGCATGATGGATGGTGGGCCGCGGTCCGATATCCGTGGCACTGCGGGAAATTCGCGGGGCACGCGATGGAAATACTCATACTTATCGCATCCGGAGCGCTGGCCGGGGCGGCGGCGGCAATCGGCGCGGGCATGCGGGTGGTCACCCAATATGAGCGTGGCGTGGTGTTCCGGCTCGGCCGGGTCCGCGCCGTGCGGGATCCGGGACTGCGGCTGCTGATCCCGGCGGTGGACAAGATGCGCAAGGTGTCGATGCAGGTCGTCACCATGCCGGTGCCCGCGCAGGAGGGCATCACCCGCGACAATGTGACCGTGCGGGTCGACGCCGTCGTCTACTTCCGCGTCATCGACCCGCTGCGCGCCATCGTCGAGGTGGAGAACTATCTGTACGCCGTCGGCCAGGTCGCGCAGACCTCGCTGCGGTCGGTGATCGGCAAGAGCGATCTCGATGATCTGCTCTCCAATCGCGAACAGCTCAACAAGGGCCTGGAATTGATGATCGATTCGCCCGCCCTGGGCTGGGGCGTGCACATCGATCGCGTCGAGATCAAGGATGTGGCGCTGCCGGATTCGATGAAGCGCTCCATGTCGCGGCAGGCCGAGGCCGAACGCGAGCGGCGCGCCCGGGTCATCTCCGCCGACGGCGAATACCAGGCCTCGCAGAAGCTGGCCGATGCCGCCGCCCGCATGTCGCAGTCCCCGGCCGCGCTGCAGCTGCGGCTGCTGGAGACGGTCGTACAGGTTGCGGCCGAAAAGAATTCGACGCTGGTGCTGCCCTTCCCGGTGGAGTTGCTGCGGTTCCTGGAGCGGGCGACGCCGGGCCCCTCGGCGGGCGCGCAGGGTGCTGCCGAGCCGGAGACGGGCACAGCCGAATCGGTCACGGGCGCGGAATTCCCGGCCGTGGCAAACGATCCTGGGCGCGCGGGTTCCCCGGCCGCGCTCGGCGAATCTACTCCGGCGGAACTGCCCTCCGGAGCCAAACCGGACGGGCGGGACACCCAGCCGGTAATAGCCAATTCGAATGACAAAGCGGCGCCGCCGCGGGCAGCGGATCCCGGCGCGTCCGGCAATGAAGGATGAGGTGCGGATCGATGTCGGTGTCCATGTTGATCCAGCCGCTGGCGGTGCTCGTGCTGTTCGGCATCGCGTATCTGTTCAAGTGGCTGTCGGCGGTGCTGCCGGACGGGATTCGCGGCAGATAGGCGGGCCGCGAAGGGTTTAGCGGCGCGCGGCGGTGGGTAAGGCGCGCCGCCGCGGGCGCCTGTGCGGGCGGCGTGAGCGACGCCGCTCCCGTAACGATGTGCACAAACCGCCGGGTTGGACGACAATGGCGACGCGCCACATGATTCGTATCGGCGCGGCTCGGCGTGTCGAGCGGGCGATCTGCTCGGAACTGGCCCCGGACGTGATCGTCGTCATAAAGTGTTGCGCGTTGGAAAGTTCCGTTGCGAAGGGCAACGGGCAAGGGTGTCAACGAACGTCGGAAAGCAGGTCTCGTCTATATGCGAATTGCTCGCAAACTGGCAGCGGGTGCGCTCCTCGCCGCTGCTGCTTCCGTTTCGGTTGTGCTGGGCGCCGGATCCGCTTCGGCGGTCGCGGTGACCCCGCTGCCGGGTGGATGGCAGGTTGATCTCAGCCCCGCGGATACGCAGTGGGTGGCGAACAACCACCTCGGTATGGCTATCGCGGGCCTGCCGCATCCCTCGGCCGCATCGTTCGGCGCCTCGCTGGATTCGGCGGCGATCCTGTCGTCGCAGTATCCGGCCGGCCGGGTGGTGTTCACCGTGTACGGTCCGTTCGATCAGCTGAACGGGACCATGCTGGCCCTGCAGTAAGGGACAGCGACAGCGCAGTGGAACTGCATCAGAGGATCGTGTCGGCGCCGGTCGATTTCGGCGCCGTCCGAACCGAATTCGGATTGGCCTCGGACTACCCGTCCGAGGCCGTCTCGGAGGCCCGCGACGCGGTGGACGCGTTCGCGGGGTCCCGAACGGACCGGCGTGACATTCCGCTGGTCACCATCGACCCGCCCGGCGCCATGGATCTGGATCAGGCGCTGTATCTGGAGCGCACCGCCACCGGGTTCCTGCTGCACTACGCGATCGCCGACGTCGCCGCGTTCGTGACACCCGACGGGCCGCTCGCCCGTGAATCCCTGGCCCGCGGCCAGACCTTCTACTTCCCCGACGGCACCGTGCCGCTGCATCCCCGGGTCCTGTCCGAGGATCGCGCCAGCCTGCTGCCCGACGTCGACCGCGCCGCCGCCCTGTGGACCATCGAACTCGACGAGAACGCCGAGCCGCGCCGGTATTCGGTCGAGCGCGCCCTGGTGCGCTCCCGCGCCCGCCTCGACTACACCACCGTGCAGGCCGACGCCGACGCCGGCCGCCTGCACCCGTCCATCACCGCCCTGCCGGAGTTCGGCCGGCTGCGCATCGAGGCGGGATTGCAGCGCGGCGCCATCAGCCTGCGCCTGCCCGCCCAGAGCGTCGTCCGCCACGACGAGGACGGCAAGGACAACCACTGGCAGCTGGTGATCGAACCCCGCACCGCCGCCGACGACTGGAACGAACAGGTCTCCCTGCTCACCGGCATCTGCGCCGCCCGAATCATGCTCGACGGCAATGGTTCCGACCACCTCGGCCTGCTGCGCACCATGCCCCCGCCCGCCCCCGCCACCATCGAATCCATGCGCCGCACCGCCGCCGCCGTCGGCGTCGACTGGCCCGCCGACGTCCCCGTAGGCCGCATGCTCGCCGGCCTCGACCCGAACACCCCACCGGCCCTCGTCCTCATGTCCGAGGCCACCGGCCTGCTCCGCGGCGCCTCCTACACCCTCCTCAACGGCCAGGAACCGGACACGGTGCAACACAGCGGAATCGGCGCTCCCTACGCCCACGTCACCGCCCCCCTCCGCCGCCTGTCCGACCGCTACGCCACCGAAATCTGCCTCTCCCACTGCGCGAAAACCCCCGTCCCCCAATGGGTCCGCGACGGCCTGACCACCGCCGCCGAAACCATGCGCCGCAGCGACGCCACCGCCGGCAAGGTCGAACGCGCCTGCCTCGACCTCACCGAATCCACCGTCCTGGCCCAACGCCTCGGCACCGACTTCGACGCCGTAGTCCTCCGCGAAGCCAACGGCACCCGCCCCGCCGAAATCTTCGTCTCCGACCCGCCCGTGCTGTCCAAGTGCACCGGCTCCCCGCCCGAAGGCAAACAGGTCCGAGTCCGCCTCACCGTCTCCGACCCCACCACCCGCACCGTCACCTTCGCCTTCCCAGCCGAGCCCGGCGGGGGCTCGGTGCCATACTCGAAGCCATGACCGTCGAACCGTTTCCGCAGTGGCTGCGCCCGCCGCCCGGGGGGGTTCGTTGCCGAGGATCTAGACCGACTGCCCGATCTGCCGCCGCACACTGAGCTGATCGACGGGAGTCTCGTTTTCGTGAGTCCGCAGGCGCAGTTCCGCGTATTGGCGGTGAGCATGTTCGAATCCGCGCTGCGCCGCCGGGCGCCGGAATCAATGCGAATTCGTCGCGAAATGACCGTCACACTTGGCCGGGATCAACGGCCGGAACCAGATGTCATCGCCGTACGCGCCGATCGGGTGGGTGGTCCCGACCTGACGACCTACACGGCCGATGATGTTCTGCTGGCGGTCGAAGTGGTGTCACCCGAGTCCCGCTACCGGGACCGGGAACGCAAGCCGCAACTGTATGCGAAGGCCGGGATCCCCCACTTCTGGCGAGTGGAGAATGCCCACGGTCGGGCGGTGGTCTATGTCTACGAGCTCGATCCCGCGACCGGCTGCTATGCCCTCACCGGGATTCACCACGACAGGTTGCTGCTGGGCGTCCCCTTCGAAATCGATATCGATCTCGCGGAAATCGACAGCATGTGATCGGCGGAGGTCAGAGCGGGCGGTGGCGAAGGAATTCGATGGCCGCCGGGTACTGCTCCAAGGCCTTGGCGGCGGCCGCCTCCTCCGCGTCGCAGAGGCGTTGGTAGCCGGCTTCGTCGGCGTCGGCGGCGTGGGTGCGGAGGGTTTCCAGGGCTTCGATGGCGTCGCGGTGGTCGCCGAGGACGGTTTGCAGGCGTTTGGCGTTCTTGGACAGGGTGGTGGCCGGATCGCCGAGGATTTTGGCGGCGGCGTCCGCGGAGTAGCGCAATCGTTTGGCGGCCTTGCGGATGTCGTGCAGGTGTTCCACGCGCTCGGCTTCGGAGAGGGCGGGTTCGGCGCGGACCAGGCGGCGTAGGTCGCGGAAGTCGTGTTTGAGGACGCTGGTGAAGAAATCGGCGGCGGGTTTGTCGGCGTGGGCGGGGCGCAGGGTGGGGTCGTCGACCATGGTGTGGAGGCGGTCGGTGAGGGTGCGGTAGCGGCGACTGTCGAAGGCCCGCACCGCTTCCCGGTGTCCCTCGGCGTAGCGGGCCCGCTGCTCGGCGATCAGCTGGGCGCCGAAATCGGGGTGGGGTGCGGACTTCTCGCCCAGGGGGACCGTCTTCTCGTCGAACGGGACGCCGTTCTGGCCGAGCAGGGCGGCGAAACGGTCGGCGCGCACCTCGGCGTCCCGGGCGACGCCGAGCAGCCCGGCCAGCCAGCGCAATTCGTCGCGGATCTCGGTGACCTGCTTGCGGTGGAACAGCTGCCGGTAGGAGCGCAGCACGCTGCGCAGGCGCCGGGTCGCCACGCGCATCTGGTGCACCGAGTCCGGAAGGTCCGCGCGCACATCGGGTTCGGCATCGCACAGCCGGTCCACATCGTCGTTGAGGGCGGCGATCAGGGCGGGACCGGCTGTGGTGCTCATCTATGTCCTGTACTTGTCCGTGGCTTCCACCAGGTGGTGGGTGATACCGGGTTCGGCGGCGGCGTGGCCGGCGTCGGGGACCAGGTGCAGTTCCGAATTCGGCCAGGCCCGGTGCAGGTCCCAGGCGCTCACGGCCGGGCACACCATGTCGTGGCGGCCCTGCACGATGACGCCGGGAATGTGGGCGATGCGGTCGATATCGCGCAGCAGCTGGCCCTCGTCGAGGAAGCCGCGATGCTGGAAGTAGTGGTTCTCGATGCGGGCGAAGGCCAGCGCGAAGCGCGGATCGGCCGATTCCGCGACCCGATCCGGTTGGGGCAGCAGGGAACTCGTCGCGCCCTCCCAGGTTGACCACGCGACCGCCGCGTCGGTGGCGAGTTTCTCGTCGGAGGAATGTAGCAAGCGGTGGTAGACCTCGACCAGATCCTTGCCGCGCTCGGATTCCGGCACCGGCGCCAGGAACTTCTCCCACTCGTCGGGATACACGAATCCCGCGGCACCATTGTAGTACCAGTCGATTTCCTTGCGCCGCAACAGGAATATGCCGCGCAGGATCAGCTCGGTGACACGGTCGGGATGGGTCTGCGCATAGGACAGCGCCAGCGTCGAACCCCAGGAGCCGCCGAACACCTGCCAGCGCTCCACACCCAGATGCGTGCGCAGCGCCTCGATATCGCGCACCAGATGCCAGGTGGTGTTGGCCTCCAGCGTCGCCCCGTCGGCAATGTGCGGCACCGACCGCCCGCAGCCGCGCTGATCGAACAGCACGATCCGGTACGCCTCGGGATCGAAGAACTGCCGATGGAACGGCGCGGTGCCGCCGCCCGGCCCGCCGTGCAGGAACACCACCGGCTTGCCGGCCGGATTCCCGCTGACCTCCCAATAGATCTGCTGGCCGTCGCCGACATCGAGCAGGCCCTGCTCGTACGGTTCGATCGGCGGATACAGGGTGCGCATCAGAACGCGATTCCCGAGGCCATGGTCTGCAGGTTCAACGCCGACAGCGCCTGATCCCGCACGTCCGGGCAGTTGGCGATCATGAGGCGATCCACCACGTCCTTGTCACCCAGCACCTGCACATTGATGCCGCCATTGCGCAGCGCCCACTCGTGCACGGTGGTGTTGAGCGCGATGGAGCCCAGGGTCGGGCCCTGCACCCGCCAATCCGAGAGCTGCGGGCGGATCAGATCGCAGAGCTGCACGGCGGCCGCATCGGAGACGCTGACCTTGCCGCCCTCGGTGGTGGGCGCGCCCGATGTGCTGCCGGTGGTCGGCGCCTTCGAGGTGCTGGGCGCGCTCGACCCGCTCGGCTGCCCGGACCCGGTGGTCGTACCGCCTCCACAGCCGGCGGTCAGGGCGACGGCCGCCGCCGTGGCCACCAGCAACAACGGCGTACGCCGGTTCCGGAGGATGCTCGTCCAACGGGTTTTCGACATTGGTTCCCTTTGATCGATCGACGACTCTGTGGAATCGAGTCTGCCACCGATTTCTCGCCGGAGCCCGGGTATGCACGCCGAACGCCCGCGTTCATAGCGAGAGGCTATGAAAGCGGGCGCTCGGGTTCGATCAGAAGCTGTGTTCCGGTCCCGGGAACACGCCGCGCCGCACCTCGTCGGCGTAAGTGGCTGCGGCGCTGCGCAATTCGCCACCCACATTGCCGAACTGCTTGACGAACTTGGCGGTCTTGCCGCTGGTGTAGCCGACCATGTCCTGCCAGACCAGCACCTGCGCGTCGCAGTCCGCGCCCGCGCCGATGCCGACGGTCGGGATGGTGAGCTTGCGGGTGACCTGACCGGCCAGCTCGGCCGGGACCATCTCCATCACGACCGAGAAGGCGCCCGCCTCCTGCACCGCGATGGCATCGGCGATGAGCTGCTCGGCGCCGTCGCCGCGGCCCTGCACCCGGAAGCCGCCCAGGGTGTTGACGCTCTGCGGGGTGAAGCCGATGTGCGCCATGACCGGGATGCCGGCGGCGGTGATCTTGTGGATGTGGTCGGCGACGCGTTCGCCGCCCTCCAGCTTCACCGCGTGCGCGCCGCCCTCCTTCATGAAGCGCACGGCCGTCGCGAGCGCCTGCTCCGGAGAGGACTCGTAGGAGCCGAACGGCAGATCGGCCACCACCAGCGCGTGCGGCGCGCCCTTGACCACGCCGCGCACCAGCGGAATGAGCTCGTCGACCGACACCGCGACCGTGGTGTCGTAGCCGTAGACGACATTGGCGGCCGAATCGCCGACCAGCAGCACCGGAATGCCGGCCTCTTCGAACAGCCGGGCCGTGGAGTAGTCGTAGGCGGTGAGCATGGACCACTTCTCACCGGCCTGCTTCATCTGCTGCAGATGATGCACGCGCGTCTTGCGCTTCGCGGGAGTCTTGGTCGGTGCGGCGCCGTAGGCAGGGGTTTCCGCATCGGATACGGACATCATCGTCCCTCTTTCGTCGTTCCTCGAGGCCCATGCGCGGGTCCCCGGGTTTGTCTGACGTTCCTCAGTGTGCCACCGGCAGCGCCCTGCTCGAGGATGGATTTCCTCACACTTCGCGGGGTTCGCCGGGGTGGGACAGCCGGGCCGGGTCCGGCTTCGAACTCCTTCCGTTATGTCCCGCTCGTTGCGGGTATGTGGAGCGGGCGCGATCTATCAGGAGACGTGCGCGGTAACCGGAGGGATGCAGGGGTGCGAAACGTGGGATGGCACGATCGGGGCATGGCGTTGATGCGAACCGGCCGGGCCGCGCTCCTTGCGCTGGCACTGGCGCTGGCGGCGACATCCTGCTCCCTTGCAGTGGACGGGAACCCGACAGCCACCTCACCCGCGGGACTCGGGCAGTACTACAGCCAGAAACTGGATTGGGGGAGTTGCGCCGATTTCGTCGAGGAGGAGATGCCCGCCGACGCCCTGTGCACGCGCGTGAAAGTGCCGGTGGATTACGAGAATCCGGACGGGGCGCAGGCGCAGATCGCCATCTCGCGAATCAAGGCCACCGGCAGCAAGATCGGCTCGCTGCTGTTCAACCCCGGCGGTCCGGGCGTGCCCGGCCTGTCCATGGCCGGCATCGCCGACGGCACCGAACTGTCCGAGCGCTTCGACCGGATCGGCTTCGACCCGCGCGGCATCGGCGCCTCGCTGCCCGCCATCACCTGCCTGACCGCCACCGAGAACGACGCCGAACGCGCCGAACCGAACACCGACAATTCACCCGCCGGCATCGCCGCCGCCGAGGCCGACAACAAGCAGTACGCCGACAAATGCGTCGAGCGCACCGGCAAGGACTTCCTCGCCCACGTCGGCACCCGCGAGGTCGTGCAGGACATGGACGTGATCCGCGCCGCCCTCGGCGACGAGAAGCTGAGCTACGTCGGCTACTCCTACGGCACCCGCCTCGGCTACTCCTACGCCGAGAAGTTTCCGGACAAGGTGCGCGCCATGGTGCTCGACGGCGCGCTCGACCCGGAGCAGGACCCGGTCGAGGAATCGGTGCTGCAGGCCGCCAGCTTCCAGAAGGCCTTCGACGCCTACGCCGCCGAATGCACCACCAAGCCCGCCTGCCCCCTCGGCCAGGACCCCACCCAGGCCGTCGCCAAATTCCGCGAACTCGTGAACCCGCTGTGGGACAAGCCCGTTCCCACCGAGGACGGCCGCGGCCTGCACTACGGCGACGCCATCACCGGCGTCCAGCAGACCCTCTACTCCACCCGCTTCTGGCCCGCCCTCACCAAGGGCCTGAACGAACTCGCCCAGGGCCGCGGCGAAACCCTGCTCGCCCTCGCCGACATGTACGACGGCCGCCGCGAGGACGGCACCTACGACAACAGCGGCGACGCCTTCAACGCCATCCGCTGCGTCGACGACCCGCCCGTCACCGACCGCGCCGTCGCCGCCAAACAGGATGCCGAATACCGCCGCGTGGCCCCCTTCATCGACGACGGCCACGGCAGCGACGCGGCCCCCCTGGAACTCTGCGCCACCTGGCCGGTCCCCAATACGAGCACCCCCCACCGCATCTCGATCCCCGGCCTCCCCAAACTGGTCGTGATCTCCACCACGGAGGACCCGGCCACCCCCTACCAGGCCGGCGTCGACCTGGCCGACCAACTCGGCGCCTCGCTGATCACCTACAAGGGCACCCGCCACACCATCGCCCTCTCGGGCGAGTCGTGCGTAGACGACCCGGTGATCGCCTACCTCGTAGACCTGAAAGAACCCGCCCAGGGCCTCACCTGCTGAGGCGGCCCCGGGTCCGCTCCGCCCGTGCTCGCGGGCGGAGCGACGATTCGGGAGCGTGGCGCTTGGGGGCGGAGCGACGAGTTCGAGGGGTTCGGGAGCGTGACGCTCGCGGGCGGAGCGACGGGTTCGGCGGGGTTCGGGGGCGCAGCCCCCGAGAGCGCAGCGACTGGTTCTTGGGGGTTCGGGGGCGAAGCCCCTGAGAGTCCCGAGAGTTGGTCCTCCCATGTAACACGGATTTAACTCCGGTTCCCTACGCTCGCGGTCATGGACCGTCAGAAGGAATTCGTCCTCCGCACGCTCGAAGAGCGCGACATCCGATTCGTGCGGCTGTGGTTCACCGATGTGCTGGGCTATCTGAAGTCCGTCGCCATCGCGCCCGCCGAGCTGGAGGGCGCGTTCGAGGAGGGCATCGGCTTCGACGGTTCCGCCATCGAGGGGTTTGCCCGGGTGTCCGAGGCGGACATGGTGGCCAAGCCGGACCCGTCCACCTTCCAGGTGCTGCCGTGGTCCACCTCCAAGGGCCACCAGCACTCCGCGCGCATGTTCTGCGATATCGCCATGCCCGACGGCTCCCCGTCCTGGGCCGATCCGCGGCACGTGCTGCGCCGTCAGCTGAACAAGGCCGCCGATCTCGGCTTCAGCTGCTACGTGCACCCGGAGATCGAGTTCTTCCTGCTCAAGCCCGGCCCGCTGGACGGCTCCACCCCCATCCCGGTGGATCAGGGCGGCTTCTTCGACCAGGCCGTGCACGACGAGGCCCCGAACTTCCGCCGCCACGCCATCGACGCGCTGGAGTCCATGGGCATCTCGGTGGAGTTCAGCCATCACGAGGGCGCACCCGGCCAGCAGGAGATCGACCTGCGCTACGCCGACGCGCTGTCCATGGCCGACAATGTCATGACCTTCCGCTACCTGATCAAGGAAGTGGCCATCGACGAGAACGTGCGCGCCACGTTCATGCCGAAGCCCTTCGCCGAGCACCCCGGCTCGGCCATGCACACCCACATGAGCCTGTTCGAGGGCGAGCAGAACGCCTTCCACGATCCCGACGATCCGATCAACCTGTCGGAGACCGCGCGCGCCTTCATCGCCGGCATTCTCGAGCACGCGCACGAGATCAGCGCCGTCACCAACCAGTGGGTGAACTCCTACAAGCGACTCGTGCACGGCGGCGAAGCCCCGACGGCCGCATCCTGGGGCCGCTCCAACCGCTCCGCGCTGGTCCGCGTCCCGATGTACACCCCGAACAAGGCGTCCTCGCGCCGCGTCGAGATCCGCAGCCCCGACAGCGCCTGCAACCCGTACCTCGCGTTCGCGGTCCTGCTGGCCGCCGGCCTGCGCGGTATCGAAAAGGGCTACACCCTGCCCCCGGAGGCCGAGGACGACGTCTGGTCGCTCACCGCCGCCGAGCGCCGCGCCATGGGCTTCCGCGAACTCCCCGCCAGCCTGGACGAGGCCCTGAAGAACATGGAGAAGTCCGAACTGGTCGCCGAAACCCTCGGCGAACACGTCTTCGACTTCTTCCTCCGCAACAAGCGCCGCGAATGGGCGGGCTACCGCAACCAGGTGACCCCCTACGAGCTCAAGGAGTACCTGGGCCTGTAGCCCTCCCCGTCCCCGGATTCCCCTAGAAGGGGGTTCCGGGGCGCAGCCCCGGCGGGGGTGCGGGGGCGGCGCCCCTGCGGGGGTGTGGGGGTGTCCCCCACAGATCAAACACAGCCCCAACACCTCTTGCGAAGCAAACCGCCGCAGCCTCCTCCTCCGCCCCACCCCAGCGAAGTTCCCTCCGCCGCATCAACCCGGCGGCGAACCGGCAACGATGTCCCATATGAGAGGGTTGCCCAGGACGCTCCCAGTAGGTGACATGTAATTTGATGGACATGGTCCGGCCACCGACTGCCCGTTCCGCTGTCCCAGGTGTTGGAAGGCTCGGCCTGCTCGAGCCGACTGCCGCCGACTCGCTGCGAGAGTTGGCCTGGGACAACGTAGAGAGCGTTCCGCTGCTGTGGGCGCTGTCGCGCTCGCCAGACGCCGATCTGGCATTGCTGACGCTCATCCGTTTACGGGAACGGCTCGGAAACGACTGGAAGGCCCTGGATTCCGCACTCCGCACCGATGCCGCGCTGCGCGGCCGGCTGCTGGCGCTGATCGGATCCTCCAGCGCGTTCGCCGATCATCTGGTGGCCGACCCCGGGGCCTGGCATTCGCTGCGGCACGATCTGCCCTCGCGCGAGGAGTTGCTGGCGGACCTGCTGGCCGCGGTGCAGGCGGAACCGGAGACCGGGCCCAATGCCGGGCCCATGATGTTCCGCGCCGGGATCTCCGGGCCGGAGGCTATCGCGCTGTTGCGCAAGCAGTATCGCGATCAGCTCATGCTGCTGGCCGCCATCGATCTGGCGGCCACCGTCGAGAACGAACCGGTACTGCCGTACCAGCGGGTGGGCCGGCATCTCACCGATCTGGCCGACGCGGCGCTGACCGCCGCGCTGTCGGTGGCCGTTTCCCGGGTCTGCGCGGAGCGGCCGGTGCCGTCGCAGCTGGCGGTCATCGCCATGGGCAAATGCGGTGCGCGGGAACTGAATTACGTCTCCGACGTGGATGTCATCTTCGTCGCCGAACCGGCCGACACCACCGCCACCCGGCTGGCCGCGGAAATGATGACCGTGGCGAGCTCGGCCTTCTTCGAGGTCGATGCGGCACTGCGCCCGGAGGGCAAGGCCGGCGCCCTGGTGCGCACCCTCGACTCGCACATCGCCTACTACAAGCGCTGGGCCCGCACCTGGGAATTCCAGGCGCTGCTCAAGATGCGGCCCGCCACCGGCGATCTCGAACTCGGCGAGAAGTACCGCGACGCTCTCATGCCGATGGTGTGGGCGGCCTCCGAACGCCCGGACTTCGTCGCCGACGTGCAGGCCATGCGCCGCCGCGTCGAGGATCTGGTGCCCGCCGATCTGCGCGAGCGGGAGCTGAAACTCGGGCACGGCAGCCTGCGCGATGTCGAATTCGCCGTGCAGCTCCTGCAATTGGTGCACGGCAAGGCCGATGAATCGCTGCACGTGCAGGGGACCGTGGAGGCGCTGACCGCGCTGGCCGCGGGCGGTTACGTCGGCCGCGACGATGCCGCCAACCTCACCGCCTCCTACGAATTCCTGCGCCTGCTCGAACACCGCTTGCAGTTGCAGCGGCTCAAGCGCACCCACACCCTGCCCGCCCCCGAGGACGAGGAGGGCATGCGCTGGCTGGCGCGCGCCGCGCACATGCGGCCCGACGGGCGGCAGGACGCCGTCGGGGTGCTCACCAGCGAGATCAAGCGCAATGCCATGCGGGTGCGGCGGCTGCACGCCAAACTCTTCTACCGGCCGCTGCTGGAATCGGTTGCGCGCCTTGATGCCGACAATCTGCGGCTCAGCCCGCAGGCGGCGGTGCGGCAGCTGGCGGCGCTGGGATATGTCGCGCCGGAGAACGCGCTCGGTCATCTGAAGGCGCTCACCGGTGAGGTCGGGCGCAAGGGCCGCATCCAGGCGCTGCTGCTGCCCACCCTGCTCGAATGGCTCGGTGAGACACCGAATCCCGATGCGGGTCTGCTCGCCTACCGGCGCGTCTCGGAGGGGCTCGACAACGAGATCTGGTTCCTGCGCGAACTCCGCGACGAGGGCGCGATCGCGCAGCGGCTGATGATCGTGCTCGGCTCCTCGGCGTACCTGCCGGATCTGCTCATCAATGCGCCCGAGACCATCCGCATGTACGCCGACGGACCGGACGGTCCGCTGCTGCTGGCGCCCGCGCCCAGCGATGTGGCGCGCGGAATCCTTTCCGGCACCGGTCGTTACAACGATCCCAAACGCGCCGTCGCGACCGCCCGCTCACTGCGCCGCCACGAACTGGCGCGCGTGGCCTCCGCCGACGTGCTCGGCATGCTCGACGTCCCGCAGGTCTGCGCGGCGCTGTCCTCGGTGTGGATCGCGACCCTCGAGGCCGCGCTGCAGGCCGCCATCCGCGCCAGCGAGGTGGAGCTCGGCAAGCCCGCGCCCGCCGATTTCGCGGTCATCGGCATGGGCCGCCTGGGCGGTATGGAACTCGGCTACGGCTCCGACGCCGACGTCCTGTTCGTTTGCGACCCGCGCCCCGGGCAGGACGAAACCGTCGCCGTCAAATGGGCCATCGGCATTGCCGAACAAGTCCAGCGGCTGCTCGGCGCACCCAGCACCGACCCGCCGCTGCAGGTCGACGCCGCCCTGCGCCCCGAGGGCCGCAACGGCGCACTCGTCCGCACCCTCGCCGCCTACGCCGCCTACTACGAGCAATGGGCCCAGCCCTGGGAGGTCCAGGCCCTGCTGCGCGCCCACCAGGTGGCGGGCGACCGTGACCTCGGCGTGCGCTTCCTGCACACCATCGATCCCATCCGCTACCCCGCGGGCGGCATGTCCCCCGAAGGGGTCCGCGAGATCCGCCGCATCAAGGCCCGTGTCGATTCCGAACGCCTACCCCGCGGCGCCAATCCGGCCACCCACACCAAACTCGGCCGCGGCGGCCTGGCAGATATCGAATGGACCGTGCAACTGCTGCAACTCCAGCACGCCCACGAGGTCCCGGCCCTGCACAACACCTCGACCCTGGAATCCCTCGACGCCATCGAAGCGGCCGAACTCATCGACTCCGCCGACGCCGAATTGCTCCGCGACGCCTGGCTCACCGCCACCAAGGCCCGCAATGCCCTGGTCCTGGTCCGTGGCAAACCCGCCGACCAGCTACCCGGTCCGGGCCGCCTGCTCTCGGCCATCGCCCGGGTGGCCGGCTGGCCCAATGACGACGGCAGCGAATTCCTGGACCACTACATGCGCGTCACCCGCCGCGCGAAAACGGTGGTGGAGCGGGTCTTCGGCGGCGAGAACTAACCCTCCGCCAGTCCCGCCCCGGCCGCGACGAGCACCGCCGGCAGCGCGAAAGCCCATGCCGGCGCAACCTTGTGCAGCGCGATCCCGCCGATCGCCCCGGCCACCAGCGCCGCCAGCCGCGCCGCCGCCGACCGGTCGAGGCTGCGCACGGCGACCATATCGCTGACGAAGCCAGTGAGCGTACTGGTCAAATACGTTGTCGGCGCGCCGTGCCCGCCGGCCAGCAAGGCAGCGGACTGCATCCCCATGGCCACGGCGGCCACCGGGACGAGCACCGACTGCCACCCGCCCGTGAGCTCGCCTCCGGCGATGCCCCAGCCAATGGCGATTGCCGCGACGAGGACGGCCTCCGCCGCAAGGCACACCCGCACCCGTCCGGCCCGCACCCGCCCCGTCGAGTCCGGCCGCCGACACCATGCGGCGGCCACCAGTATCCCGACGAGATAACCGCCCAACCCGAGCGCCGGCAGCCGAATCTCGCTGGCCCCCAACTCCGCCGCTGCAATGCCGAGCAACACCAGATTCCCGGTCACCACACTCGCGAAGACCTGCCCGAGCTGGGTGAACACCAGCGCATCCAGCGCACCCGCCCCACCGGCCAGTACCACCAGCCACGCCAGCCGATTCGTGGACGGGATATCGGCCGGGACGACAACGTCATCGGGGGTCACAGCGTCGAACCGTACCCAACGCCCTCGGTCCGGCCACGGACCTGCGCTGTCGTGCCTGTCACCCCGGCCTTCGATTCGCGGTCGGCCGGTGCACCGGTGAGCTTGCGTCGAGAGAAGACTTCGTTCTCTTGCGTGCGCAGAGCTACAAGGAAGAGGGGTCACCTCGCCTGCCGTACCCGGCGCCGGCTCCCCGGTCGGGAGCCGTATCGCACCTTTCGTACGGGGAGACCGGCCGTGGTTACGTTCAAAGATCAAACCCCGAGAACGAGACGTGAAACGCTCCAGCGGGGTAATGACGTCGCGGCACGCCCTGCGGGGGTGAGGCTGATCGACGGTCAGCGCGCGGCCGCGGGTGGAGTGCACAGGCGGGTGAGTTCCTCCGTGAGAGTTGTTGGGGTACACGGGGATATAGCGAAGCGCTGGCCGTTGTAGCGGTAGGTGTAGCGGCCGTCGGCGGTGACGTCGAACCAGCTCAGATATTCGGGCGGGGCGGGGGTCGGGGTTCGGAGGGCGTGGTGGACTGCGATGTGGCCGGTTGCGCCTCGCGGGGCGGTGAGCAGTTTTCGAAGCCCGGCTGCGGGTGGCTTGGAGGCAGGGTGGATTCGAGGAGGCGGCGGAGGGATTCGCGGCTTTCGGTGTGAGCGGGCAGGCGCCCTGCGGGAGTGGGACCCGCTACGGCCGTGAACACTTTCGGCACGAGGACAGGGGTACCCGCCTCGATGACAATGTTCGCGCCGATGTCGGTGTCCCGACTGGGACGCTGGACCAACGTAACAGCGGCATTCCTGTCGATGGCGGCGTAGGCGCGCAGCGGGTGGCGGCGGGTGCCGGTGAGGGACAGCGAGATTGCGGGGTTGGCCGCGAGGTGCAAGGCGGTGGTGAGGTCGCGGTCTGCGCCGACGGGGTGGCGGGCGGACAAGGCACGAGTGAGGTGATCGTGGTCGTCCTGCCAGACGCAGGACGAGCGCAGGCGCAGGGGAAACGGGTAGCGGTCGGTGCGGGTTTCCTGCCAGAGGTGGATGAATTCGTCGGGGGTGAGTTCCCATTTCACGCTGGTTCTTCCTCGGTGGTGTGATTGGTTCGGGCGAGGGGATACCGCCGGGTGGCGGAGAGGTATAGGGAGAGTGTGGTTTTGCTGCGAGGTTCGCGAAGGTGACGAGGCTGCGGCGAGCTGAGGGGAAGGGCTGTGGTCGGTGCGGGCTTCTTGCCCGAGATGGATGAAGTCGTTAGGGGGGAGGTGCGATTTCATACTGGTTCGTCCTCGGTGGTGAGGTCGGTTCGGGCGCAGGGGATGTCGGCGCCGAGGACGGTGGGGACGGCTGAGGGAGGGGTGCCGAGGAGCTCCTGTTCGCGGTTGCGGATGAGCCAGGCGGGGGTGGTGTGGGCGGTGTCGGAGTCGGTGGTGGGGCGGGCCGCGGGTGGGTACATGCCGGGCATCCAGCCCATGGCGGGGTTTGCGGTGCGTGGGGGAGTGCTGGAAAGGGGTGGGGTGGAGGGCGTTCCGGGGTTGGCGGGGCCGGGGAGGCTGCGGCCGGGGTCGCGTGGGGACGGAGTGCCGCCGGGGGATCCGGGGGTGGACGGAGTGCCCGTCGGGACCGGGGTGAGTGGGGAAAGCGGGCGGCCGCCGTCGGCGATGCTTGCGGGTTTGGTGGTCGCTTCGCGATCGCGCGATGGGGAGTAGGAGTCCATATCGGCATGGCTTGCGCGGGGAATCGACTGCGCGGGGGCCGGTTCCGGGGCGGCGGCCGTTGCGGCGGTGGGGCTGGTGGCCGAGCCGTTCGTGCCGTCGTAGCCGATCGGTTCGGAGGGGTCGAGGCGCGGCCGAACGGGGCTCACGAATGCGGGTGAGGTGGCGAGGCTTCCGGAGGAGTCGGGCGCAGAGCCTGCGGAGTCGTCACCGTTCGCTCCGGGCATCTCTATGGGTGAGAACGCGGGGACGCCTGACCCGGCGGGTGGGTAGATCGGGACGTAGTTGGATTCCAGGGCGGCGAGGGCGAGGCGATACTGCTCCTCGCGGGCGGCTTCGAAGGTGTGGGTGTCGCCGGGTGAGCCGAGGATCAGGGCGAGATAGGTTGCGGTGGGGTCGGATTGGTCGCCTTGCAGGGGGGCCGGGGGTGGGGGAACGGTTTTTCGTAAGGCTTCGGCTCCGTAGGCGGCGGCTGTCATGCGATGGCCGGTGCTGTGCAGGATCTCCGCCACGTCCATGGCTTGGCTCGCGAATTGGCGGGCCGCGATTTCGGCCGCGTCGGCGATGCGGCCCGTGAGACCGTCGGCGAGTGCGCCCTGCACGGTGATGATCAGGCCGTGGATGTCACCGCAGAGGTTGTCCGCGATATCCACCCACTGCTCGGCGGCGGCGTGCATGTCGCCTGGATTCATGGCTTGGACGCAGGCGTAGATACGCTCGTGCGAGAGGCCGCCGAAATGTTCCAGGCGCTGCACGTAATCCGGGTCCACCGCGCTGCCCGATATCCGCCGCTGTTCTTGTTCCGCCCCGCGCTGGCTCTGTTGTGCGGTGCGGCGCAATGCCTCCGGATCCATCGGCGTCCTCCCGTCGCCTCGGCCATTCACCGGAATTGGACGCGCGGAATCGGCACCCGGTTCCGGTGCGCGCCCGGATCGGTGGTGATTCGTTCGGGAGGCGGGTGCGGATGCCTAGTCGGTCGGCGTGCCGATGCGCAGCCGGTTCCCGTCGATATCCTTCAGCTCGATCTCCCGCGCCCACGGCATCTCTTCGGGTTCGACGCCGAATTCCTTTGCGATGGCGTCGATATCGCGGACGCGCAGGTACACCAGGGTGTCCGGACGGGCGTCGCCGGTGTGCTCGGAGAGGAACAGCGCCACCTTGCCCCGGGCGACCTCGACGAATGCGGGGAATCCGGGTTCGAAGCGGTGCTCCCACTGCTTGGTGAAACCGAGACGCTCGTACCAGCGGACTGCTTCCGCCGCATCGGCGACGCGCAGGATCGGGATGACGGCCTCGTTCACGGTGTGTCCTTTCACGGTGGCGGTTCTGGCGAGCGGCGTCGGTCTGCGCCCACGCGATCGACTCTGCCACGACCGCCGCCGGGCGTGCAGGGGCATTGCCCGGCAGGTCGTGAGCGGACCGGCGAGGCGCCGCGCTCCAGGTAGGGTGGTCGGCGATCAGGTGGAGGTGGCGAGTGGTTCGAGTGCTGGCGCAGGGTCAGCTTTTCGCCGGCTATCGAATCGAGCGGTTGCTCGGGGCGGGTGGGATGGGGGAGGTCTATCTCGCGCAGGACCGGGATCTGCCGCGCATGATCGCCCTGAAGGTGCTCGGGCGCGGGGTCTCCGATGATGCGCACGTGCGGATGCGGTTCCTGCGCGAGGCGGACACCGTGGCGCGGCTGGCACACCCGAATATCGTCGACGTGTACGCCCGCGGCGAGGAGCACGGGCAGTTGTGGATGGCCATGCAGTACGTCGACGGGACGGATCTGTCGGCGGTCCTGCGGGACGGGCCCGTCCAGCCGGATCGGGCGGTGCACGTCATTGCGCAGGTCGCGCGTGCGCTGGATCACGCGCATGCCGCCGGGGTGCTGCATCGTGATGTGAAACCCGCGAACATCCTGCTGGCGCGCAGCGCCGGGGAGCAGGTCTTTCTCGCCGATTTCGGTATCGCCAAGGTGCTCGATCAAGTCGGCGACGCCACCCGGACCGGGCAGCTGTACGCCAGCTTCCGGTATGCCGCACCGGAACAGTTCGACACCACGCGCGGCGTGGACCGGCGAGCCGATGTGTACGCCCTCGGCGGCACCCTCTATCACCTGCTGACCGGCACGCCGCCGTATCCGGGCGACAATGCGGGGCAGCTGCTGCACGGGCATCTGAATCTTCCTGTGCCACAGCCGAGTTCCCTGCGCTCCGGTCTGCCCGCCGGTTTCGATGCCGTCATTGCCGCGGCGCTGGCCAAGAACCCGGATCACCGCTTCGCCTCCTGCGCCGATCTCGCCATCGCCGCGCAGCAGGCCCTTGCGGGCCACCCGGTGCACACCCCGCTCGCTGCCCAACAGGGTGCCGGGACCGCCGGCCCGATGAACGGCACTGCCGCACACAGTGGTTCGTTCCCGGGCGGTCGAGACGGCCAAGCTGGGGTCGCGCATCAATCGTTCTCCGGCGGCGGAGTAGCCGTCGGAGATCCACCCGCGGGAGGCCCGCCCGGCGCGGGAAGCGGTGCGCCCGAAAAGCATCCGGCCCGCAGCTGGCCCCGGCGGATCCTGGCGTTCTTCGCCTGGATCGCACTGCTGACCGGCATTGCCGGTGTCGCACTGCATTACGGTTCGTGGCCGTACATGACCTTCGTGCTGGCCGCGTCCTTCGCCTCCTACCTCATGGTCGCCGCCCCGATCGCCGGTGTGCTGTTCGCCTTCGCCCGGCGCTGGCGCGGCGCCCTGGCCGCACTGCTGGTGACGGCCGCCGCCGTCTGGTCGCAACTGCCCATGGCCCTGCCGGACGGTTCCGCGCCGCCCGGCGTGGATGTGGCTGTCATGCAGTCGAATCTGCTCTTCGGCGGCGCGGATGTGGACGCCGTCGTACAGACCGTCCGGGACAATGAGATCGACGTCCTGACCCTGGAGGAACTCACATCGGAGGCTTTCCCGCGCCTGCAAGCGGCCGGGCTCCTCGACGAACTGCCGTACTACTACGTGGAGACCGCCGGCGGCGGCGCGGGCGGCGGCATCTTCAGCCGCTACGAGCTGACCGGCGCCGAGAACCTCACGGGCTTCCTGAACCGGAACGTGCGCGTCACCATGATCCATCCCGACCTCGGCCCGGTCACCGTCTTCCAATTCCACCCCATGCCACCGAATCTGGACTTCGACGCCTGGCGCCGCGAGCTCCGCACCATCCGCGATCTGCTTGACCAGACGCCGGGCAAGGTCATCGTCGGCGGCGATTTCAATGCCACCTACGACCATGCCCCCTACCGTGACCTGCTGCGCGGCCGCTACGCCGATTCCGCCGAACTGCTCGGCGTCGGCGCGCTGCCGACCTGGCCGGACGGCGACTCCATGGGCGCGCTGACCGATTCCGGCCCGTTCATCGGCATCGACCGGGTGCTGGTCGCGGGCGGGCACGCCACCGAAATCCGATCGATCACCATCCCCGGCACCGATCATCGCGCCGTCGTTGCGAGACTGCGACTTTGAGCGATAAACCGGGGGATACTCGAAGACGCCGGGTTTGCTGAGTCCGCCGTCCCGAGTTCCCGGGCCGGTGCGGGGCCTGCCCGGAGCGGTACTCGGGAGGCGAGATGCGGATTTCGCGACTGCGGGCCGGGCTGGTCGCGTTTCTGCTGGTGGCGGGGGTTGCCCTCACCGGTTGTGACGCGATAAAGCAAGGCGCCGAGAATCTTTCGGGCGGGATGGACAATCCGTTCGATATCAACGGTGCCTCCTCGGCGACCGGACCGAGCGGTCTACGCCCCGATGTTCCGGACACCACGCTCACCGCGGTGAATGCCGACGGCGGCCTGGAAGACCGGCTGGCCCTCAATGCCATGGCCGATCTCCAGGAGTTCTGGAGCGCGGAGTATTCGAAGTTCTTCCCCGGCAGCTTCGAACCGCCCAGCGGATTCATCTCCTGGGATGCCACCGCCGCGCGCGGCCGGGCCCCGGACTTCTGCCGCGAGACCACCTTCGAGCAGATCAATGCCGCCTACTGCACCCTGGACCGGTCCATCGGCTGGGACCGCGGCGTGCTGCTGCCGGAACTGGTGAGCAAGTTCGGCCAGATGGCGGTGGTCATGGTCATGGCCCACGAATACGGTCACGCCCTGCAGGCCATGGCCCGGCTCAATGGCATGCTCACCCCGACGGTGGTGCTCGAACAACAGGCCGACTGCTTCGAAGGCGTGTTCCTCCGCCATGTGGCGGAAGGGAATTCGCGGCACTTCACCATCAACACCACCGATGGTTTGAACGGCGTGCTCGGCGCGACCATCGCGGTGCGCGATCAGGAGCCGGGCGCTTCGGAGAACGAGCACGGCACCGCCTTCGAGCGCGTGACAGCTGTGCAGATCGGCTACACCGACGGCGCTCAGGCGTGCATCGAGATCGACCGCGCCGAACTGGAACAGCGCCGCGGCACGCTGCCCACCAGCTTCCTGCCGGGCGAGGAATCCGCGCAGCTGCTGGTGGACCGCCAGTCCCTGGATCTGGTCGGCCAGTCCCTGGCGCGCGCCTATCCGATCCAGTCGCAACTGCTGTTCGACTACGGCGGCGTCGACCGCTGCGCGAATGTGACTGCCACGAACCCGGTTTCGTACTGCCCGGCCACCGGAACGATCGGCATGGACGTGCCCGATTTGGCCAGGCTCTCCCGGGGCAATGACAGCGGGGAGATCCTGTCCGCCGAGGTCTCCGGCGACTACACCGCCTTCATCCTGCTCATCTCCCGGTACATGCTTGCGGTACAACAGGATCGGAACCTGGGCGTCACCGGCGCGGACACCGCGGGCCTGCGCGCCGCCTGCATGTCCGGGGCGTTCACCACCAAACTCAGTGAGCCCGGCAGCGATATCCGGCTCTCCGCAGACGATCTCGATGAGGCGGTGTCCGGATTGCTGTCGGATGGCCTGGCCGCCAGCGACGTCAACGGCGAAGTCGTCTCCAGCGGATTCGTGCGCCTGGAAGCCTTCCGCACGGGTGTGCTCGATGGTGAGCAGACGTGCCTCAGCACCTTCAACTGAGGCACGTGTAGCGGAGGCGAATCCTCCTGTGCCGCAATCTCACCCGGCGGCGGGAATGTGCGCGTCCAGCCAGTTGACGAGATCGGTGAGCACCTTGTCCTGCTCGGGCTCGTTGTAGATCTCGTGGTAAAGCCCGTCATAGCGCAGCACGGTCTTGTCCTTGGACCCCGCGCCCTGTTCGAGCACATCGCTGCTCGTGATCGACACCAGCCCGTCGGCGGTGCCCTGCTGCACCAGCAGCGGCGCCGTCAGCTGACTCGCGTGCGCCTTGACGAAGTCGCCCGCCTTCAGCATCTCGGTGGCCGTGCGCGCCGGCGCCCCGCCGTGATAGTTCAGCGGATCCGCATCGTAGGCGCGCACCACCTCGGGATCCCGGCTCACCAGCTTCGAATCGATCTTCAGCACGGGCAGATTCGGCGTGAACCGGGACAGCAGCGGCGCGACGAGCTTCTGCACGGCATTGCCGGTGTCGATATCGACCGCCGGCGCCGACAGCGCGATACCGGTCACGTCGAGCGGCGCCCGCGTGGCCAGGTACGCGGTGATCAGCCCGCCCATGCTGTGCGCGATGAGGAACTTCGGCAGTCCGGGATGCCGCCGCGCCGCCGTCGACAGCATGGTCGCCACATTGTCGGCCGCCGCATCCGCCGACTCGATATTGGCGTTCACCCCGCCGTCCGAGCGCCCGTGCCCGATGTGGTCCAGCGCGTACGCCGCGATCCCGGCGTCGTTCAATCGCCCGGCCACATGGGCGTACCGCCCCGAATGCTCCGCGTACCCGTGCACGATCACCGCCACCGCGCGCGGCTCCCCCTCGGGCAGCCACGCCTGCCAGAACACGCGCCCCCCGTTGCCCTGGAATTCGCCGGTCTCGGTCCGGGTCATCGTCGCTCCCTTTCGTCGCGCGTCCGCCAAGCAAGTGCCGCCCGAATTGTCGCACTATTGCGGATCAGGAGTGGGCGAGGCGGTCGATGAGACGGCGGTTGAAGGTGATCAGCCGGGCGTAGTTGGCGCGGGAGATGCGTTCATCGGTGCCGTGAATGCGCTCGAGATCGGCCGCGGTGAGAATGATCGGCGCGAAATTGCAGCGGGTCAGGGCCAGGCCGTCGTAGTGGCGGGAGTCGGTGGCGCCGGGGACGATGCCGACCGTGACCGCGATACCGGGCACGACCTCGCGCGCCAGCTCGGCCACCAGATCGAAGGCGGGCCCGGCCGACGGGGCGGGGGAGGGCTCGGAGGCGGAGCCGAGCAGCTCGATCGCCACCTGCTTGTCGCGAATCACGCGGCGGCAGTGCGCCAGCACATCCGCGACCGAATCACCCGGCAGGATGCGGAAATTCACGAAGGCCTCGGCCTGCTGCGGCAGCACATTGGGTTTGACGCCGCCGTGGATCACGGTGGGTGCGGTGGTGGTGCGGACCATGGCCTCGGTCTGCGGTCGCATGGCGAGAATGCGGGTGATGGCGGGCCCGGCCACCTTCGCCAGCCCGAGCAGGGTGCGCTGCGGCTCGGACATCACCTGCCGCAGACGCGTGACCATATCGACCGTCACGGGCGTCAATCGCAGCGGGAACGGGTTGTCCTGAATCCGCGCGACGGCCCGAGCCAGCCGGCCGACGGCGGTCTGGCGTCCCGGCATGGAGGAGTGCCCGCCGACCGCCGACACCGACAGCCGCACGGTCGCGAAACCCTTCTCGCCCACCATGATCGTGGCCACCGGGCGCTCGATGCCGACCGCGACGCCCGTGGTGATCACGCCGCCCTCGTCGAGCAGCAGTTCGGCCTGCACGCCCGTCTCCCGCAGCCGCTCGGCCATGCGCGCGGCGCCGCCGTCGCCGACGACCTCCTCGTCGTGGCCGAAGGCCAGGTAGATGGTGCGCTCCGGCTGCACGCCGTCGGCCAGCGCCGCTTCGACGGCCTCCAGGATCGCCAGCACGCGACTCTTGTCGTCGATCGCCCCACGGCCCCAGATGAATTCGTCGTCCACGGTTCCGGCGAACGGCGGATGCGTCCAGCCCTGTTCGTCGTCGACCGGCACCACGTCCATATGCGCCAGCAGGATCGCCGCCACCTTGCTGGTGTCGGGCGTGCCCGCCCACCGGTACAACCGGCTGTGGCCGAAGGTCTCCCAGGTCAGATGGGTGTGCACCAGCGGGAACGCGGTTTCGAGATGTTCGGCGAGCCGGTCGAACTCGACCAGGTTGGTCTCCGCCGGATCCTCGCGCGAAATGGTGACGCAGCGCAGGGCCGTGGCCAGGCGTTCGGCGACGGCGTCGTCGACGGTGGGGGTGGCGGGTGCGGTTCGGGTCATCGGTCACCGGTCCTCGGCGGGAAGTTGACGGTCACCGTTGCATTGTCGATCAGATTCGGCGCGAGCGTGGTCGACCGCTCGGCGCGCCACTTGGTAATGCCCTCGGTGAGACCGCCCTGCAGATCCGGCGTGCGCACCTCGGACAGCAGCGGCAGCCGCAGCTGGGCCGAGGTCACGGTGACGCGGGCGAAGGCCGGGGTGTGCGACCAGACGTCGTCCACCACGTCGGTGATCCGGAATCCGAGGCGATGCCCGGCGGCGACCGGCCAGTCCTGCGCCAGCAGCCGCACCTGGGTGGTGGCCGTCGCGGGCGCGATACCGCGGGTGATATTGGTGGCCCGGCCGTCCGGGGCGATGTCGTACACCTCGACCGTGACCGTGGCGGCCTGCGGGGGATTGTCCAGGGTCAGGGTCGCCGAGGCCGCGCCGGAGATGTGCTGGTCCGTTTCCAGCGGCTGCGAGACGGTCCAGATCTCCCGATCGGCTCCGGGCACCAGGCCGCGGTCCATGTAGTCACCGGGGCGCAGGTCGACGGTCAGCTCGCGGCTGTCGGCCGGCGGCCACGCCTGTTCCGAGCGCCAGCCGCCGTCGAACTGGCTGACCGTGATGCGCGGTCCGGGGATCGTCACATCCTTGCCGGCCACGTGCTTGTCGAAGAACGCCAGCAGTTCGGTGTCGAAATGCGGTGTGCCGCACTTGGTGTGGCAGGTGCGATGCCCCCACTGCCCGAACCACGCCTTGTGATCGCCCGCGCCGAGGCCGTTCCACACCTGGAAGACTCGGTCCGCGCGGGTGTTGTAGTCCACGAATCCCTGGCCGAGGAACAGCGGAATCGTATTGCCGCGCAGGCGATCCACCAGGTCGCGGTCACGCCAGAACGCGGAGGACCCGTCGTGATTGGTGGTGTCGTTCAGGTACTTCGAGTAGCAGGCGGTGTCGAAGTTGATCGCATTCGCCTGGTACTCGGCCGAATCCGCCCAATGCGCGGGCGTCGTCGCGATCAGCAGATGCTCCAAGCCCGCGAAATCACCCGGCCGCACACCGTATTCGGTGATCGGCTTCCCGGAGAACTTCCACGACACGCCCTGCATGTACAGGTAGGCGTACGGATCCACCACCGGCTCGAACGAGCCCACCGCCGCCAGGCCCTTCGGCTTCTCGGCCAGCCCCATGAGGCCGGTCCAGCCCTCGTACGAGACCCCGAACATGCCGACCTTGCCGGTCGACCACGGTTGCTCCGCCGCCCACTCCACGGCCGTCTTCACATCCGACCGCTCGCCCGGGCCGCCGAAGTCCGGGCAGCCATTGGATCCGCCGAAGCCGCGCAGGTCCACGATCACGAAGGTGTAGCCTGCGGCGAGGAACATCCCCACTTCGAGGTTCTCCGTCGACGGCCCGCCCTTCGGCCGCGGGTCGCTCAGATACGCCAGATGCGCCCGGTACGGACTCACGGTCATGATCACCGGAGTCCGCACGTCGTCGGCGATCCCCGCCGGCCGCAGCACATCGGCGTGCAGCCGGGTTCCGTCGGCCGCGGTGATGTACTCCTGCCGCCACTGATAGCCGCTCTCGGCGGCCGCCTGCCCCGGTACCGTCACAACCCCCGCCACCAGCAACAGGCCAACCAGGGCCCGCCACAACACCATCCGCATGCTCACCATAGTGACCTTGGTGGGTATCGCCCCCGCAGGCCAGCCCCCGGAACCAGGGTGTAACGCCCGCTAGACCGGCCGCAGGTCGATCATCTTGCGCAGGCGGGCGCGGTCACGCTCCAGGCGGCGGGCCTCGTAGGCGATGGGGAAGTAGCGGACGCGCTCGGGCAGCAGCGGCACGGTGTGGCCGATCAGCCGGCCGAGGGCGCGCAGCGTGCGTTCGTCGTTGTCGGTCCACTCCAGGCCGAGCTTTTCGCGGATGACCTCGGGAGTCGTGCCGACGGTGAAGAAGTACTGGAGCCGGCCGACCGGGCGGGCGGCGGCGCGCCAGACCGGGCGCAGGGGAGCGGGGATCTGCTTGGGCGGGGCCAGGGTCCGGGCCGTCTTCAAGTAGTCGTAGGCCACGTTCGTGGGAACGAGATGGTTCTCCAGCTGATCCTCGAACCATGGCAGCCACTCGGCGTACGTGGCGGGAATCTCCTTGGGCGCCACCGAGAAATTGCGCATGAGCTGCACCACTTCCTGGTAGTACGCCTCGATCTCGGCCTCGGTCAGCTTCTCGCTGGAGAAGTAGCGGTTGCCCTCGGTGAAGGCGAAGACGGCGGTGTGCAGCACCCACGCCCACGGACCGGAGGCCAGCGCGCGGTGCTTGACGCCGTGCGCGTCGGTGGAGTTCAGGGTGGCGTGCATCGTGCGCAGCCGGTCGGCTTCGGCGAGCGCCTCCTCACCGCCGTAGATCCACATCATGACCGAGGCGATGCTGCGCGCCGCGCGGCCCATGGCGTCGGTGCGGAAGGTCGAGTGCTCGTCCACCACCGCGGCGATGGTCGGCTCCATGGTCTGCAACAGGAAGGCGGACCCGGCGGTGAGCGAGAACGTGATGAGGCCGGTGTCCTGCCACATCCGGGAGTCCGGGCCGAACGGGCGGCGTTCCGGGCGGGTTGCCCGGGTCTCATGATCGGTCTGCGCGAGTGCGGCGGTCACGGTGAGCTCCTTTGATCACTGTCCTGGCGGGCGCCATCCCGACAGGCTGAGAGAGTTACGTTCAAATCTTCTCACTCTATCGACGCGGTGGCAACCGTCACAGCGTGGCGAGGGCTCCCCGGGCATGCGCGCGAGCTCGGTGCAGTGCCCCCGGGGCGGAAACCGAAAAGGAAACGTAAATCCGGCGGCGCGAATCTTGCGCGCCCGCCGCCCACTCCGGTTCGGTGTAGACATGGCCCACACATGCGCAGCGTCCGTCGCGCTGAACCGCGCCTCCGGAATATCCGGACGCCGCGGCGCATGGCCTGTTTCCCGGGACGTCGTGCCATCGGAGTTGGAACGCACCGGATTCGGCAGCGAGGACGAGCCTCCTCGATCCGGTTTCCGGCTCCTCTGATTTCCGCGCACTCCCGCATCGCCTGACCCGGTTCGCCATTCGGCGATTTCCGCAATTCCTTGCGCGTGGCCGCGGGCCGCATTCTCGTGCGGTTCGCTGCGCCGTGCGCCGACCCCTCATGGATGGAGTCATGTCCGAATTCCCGCACCCGACCCGCACGGTGCTCGTCACCGGCGCCACCTCCGGCATCGGCTTCGCCCTCGCGCGCCGCCTGGTCGACGACGGCGCCACCGTCCTCGTGCACGCCCGCAGCCAGGCCGAGGGCGATCTGGCCCTGGAAGAACTGGTCAAGGACGGCGCCGAACCGCTGCGCCTGCGCCTGGTGGTCGCCGACTTCGCGCGGCTGAGCGAGGTGCGCGAGCTGGCCGACACCGTGATCAAGACGACCGAGCGGCTCGATACGCTCGTCAACAATGCCGCCATGGCGGGCCCGCAGGGCCGCACCCTCACCGAGGACGGTCACGAGATCACCCTGCAGGTCGGCTATCTCGCGCCGGTGCTGCTGAGCACCCTGCTCGCGCCCCTGCTGGCGGAGGTAGGCGGCCGCATCGTGAACGTGTCCTCCGACATGCACAAGGCCGGCAGCATCGGCTGGAACGACCTGGCGCGCAACAAGTTCTACCTGCCGCTGCCGGTGTACACCCAGGCCAAGCTGGCGCTGACCATGTTCGGCCGCACCTTCGCCGAGCAGCGCAATGGCGAGATCAGCGTGGTCAGCGTGAATCCGGGCACGGTGCGCACACCGCTGCTGCGGATCTACGACACGCGAGGCACGGCGCCCGCGGAGGCCGCCGAGATCCTGGCCGAGTACTGCCCGCCGGAGCGTCCGGTGATCAGCGGCGGCTACTACGACCGCCGCGAACCGGCGAAACCGGCTGCGCTGGTGGACAACGCGACCGCGCGGACCCGGCTCGCCAAACTCACCGGCCAGCTGCTCGGCTGAAACCGAGCGGCAGCTCATACGACTGAACGGAGTGGAACAACCATGTCCAAGCGTGCCTCCAAGAAGCGGGCCCGCCGCAAGAAGAAGGCCAACCACGGCAAACGGCCCGGTGCCTGACGGTGCGCTGATTTTCACGAGAGATTTACGGCCACCGGATCGCTTCGTTGGAAGAATGGTTGGCCAGATGTCGTGAAATCACAATTGGGAGAGTGCAATGAGCGGAATGTCTGTTGTCGTTCGCACTGCGCCGGCGTCCTCGGTGTTCGAGACGCTGCGCCGTGAGATTCGGGAATTCGCTGCGCGCCATACCCTCACCCGGGAGGAACGCGACGCACGGCTGGCCGGATACGCGCCGACCGCGATCCTCGGCGCCGCGCGACGGTAGCCGATCATGCGGGAGCCGCGGCTGCACAGTCGACGCAGCCGCGGCTCCCGCTTTGTGATTTACTCCAGAACTCGCAGTGACCCAGACGATTTGACGGCGTAGGATCGGCCCCGATGGGCATCATGCGGGGGCAGAGCGAGCGGGCAGTGACAACGGAATGGGATAGGTTCGTCCAGGCACTGGCTCGATTACTCGCTGAATTACCCTCGCGGGCGACGGTGGTCATCGCCGCGACGGGCAACCGCTACGTGCAGTTTCAGCAGTTCGACATCAAGCTATCGGCCGAGTTGACCGGCAATTACTATCTCGCGGAACCGATTCCGGAATCCGCAGCGCAGCGATTACGCGATCTGGGCTGGTCCGCCCCGGTTATGAACCGGGAAATCGAGAATTGGCGCCGCACCCTGCTGTGGCCCCGCCCGCCCAGCAGCCTGATCGACCTGGCCCGCTCCGCCGCCATCGGCCTGCACGACGCGCTCGGCGTCGGCTCCCCGGACGAGCTGCACGCCACCGGATGGACCGAGGCCGCAGGCGATCTCGACCTCAGCATCCTCGGGCCCATAGCCCGCCCGGGGTTCGGCTGATTCAGCCGACCAGGTTCTTCCGCAGCTTCAGAATGGTCCAGGCGTCCAGGCCCAGTCCGTCGGTGAGGAAATCCCCGAAGTCGCCGTACTCCTGCTCCACTTGCTGGACCGCGATATCGAGGTACTCGTCGCGCACCTCCTGCAAGGGGATGAGCAGATCCGGATTCTGCATGATCCCGCCCTGCTTCAGCTGGTCACGCAGCGCCGCGTCGGCGGCCTGACGGTACTGGTTGGACAGCAGATAATCCTGCCGCGCCACCGTTTCCGGCACACCGACCGCGCGCAGCACCACATAGGTCAGCCAGCCCGTTCGGTCCTTGCCCGCCGTGCAGTGGACCAGCGTGACGGTATTCGTCTCCGCGATATCTTTCACGGTCTGCCCGAACTTGCTCAGCGAATCCGCGGTGAAGAAGCTGCGGTACACATCGCCCATGATCTGCTCGGCCTTGCCGTCACCGAGCAGATCCTGCTGCTTCTGCGGATCCCGCGACGAAATCGCCTCGAACATCTTCACGAACATGCCGGTGTCGTCGATCGGCCGCGCCACCAGCGGAACGCCCGCGGGCAGCCGATCCGCGCCCATGCCCTGCACCTCCGCGGGGGTGCGCAGATCGATCACCTTCTGCAGCTTCAAAGTCCCCAGTTTGGCCACATCGGCATCGGTGAGCTTACCCAGCGCATCCGATCGAATAACTTTCCCGGACTTTGTCTTGGACCCGTCATAAGTCCAATAGCCCCCGATATCACGGACATTCACCGCGCCTTGCAAATCGATCCTCGTCGCCGCCGTCATTACCGGCTCGGCCGTCGCGGTCGGCATGGGAACGGCCGCAACCACCCCGCATACCGCTAGTGCCGCAACCGTCAGGGAAACAATCGAAAATTTAACGCGTACAAGCGAACTGAAATTCATGCGCGGGACAGTAGGAGTGTGATCCGCGTTACGGGACGGTTCTGTCGGTCAGCGAGACCATCCGGCCGCTGACCGGGACTGGACGTAACTGCGCTATTGACAGTAACTCTCACATCTGGAGATACTCTCACCATGCGATCCGATCGCACACAATGGGAGGAGCGCCGATGTCACTGCGTGAACGGCAACGACAGCAGATCCGCGCCGACATCCAGCACGCGGCCTTCACCCTGTTCGCCGACAACGGATTCGACGCCGTCACCACCGAGCAGATCGCGGCCGCCGCCGGCATCTCACCCAGCACCTACTTCCGCCACGTCCGCAGCAAGGAAGACCTGCTCCTGGACCCGGTGCGCGAGGGCGGCGCCGGCATCGCCGGCCTGCTCGAGGCCCGCCCGGCCACCGAACCCGCCGATGTGGCTCTCGCCCAATCGATCCTGACCCGCTCCACCACCCTCGCCCCCGCCGAGCTCGAGCAATGGCGCGCCGCCTTCCGCACCGCCCCCCACCTGCTGGACCGCGTCGCCCTCATCTCCCCCGAACACCGCACCCGCCTGGTCGACCTCATCGCCCAGCGCATGTCCCGCGACCCGGAAACCGACAGCAATCCCGGCCTGCTGGTCCACCTCATGCTCGCCGCCGCCGAATACGGCTACCTCCAATGGCTGCGCACCCCAGCCGATTCCGCAGCCTCGCTGGCAGTGTGTGTCGAGGGCGCACTGGCCGCCGTCCTCGACGACCGTTGGCGCGCTTGACTTCCTGATCGACGGGCCGCACGGCTTGCCGCGACGCGCTCGTCGGCGGCGAACCGGCCACAATGATCATGAGCTCGGGCCGTCGCTGGGCGGCCGCGGAGCGCCGCCCTCTCGGACCCGCCGTCATTTTCGCGGCAAAATCCACTGCCGCACTTCACGAACGAACCTGGAGCTCCACATGCACCACGATCAAGCCCCTGCCGACAGTTTCGACCTCGTCGTGGTCGGCTCGGGCGCAGCCGGCATGGCCGCGGCCCTCACCGCCGCCCACCACGGCCTGACCACCGTCATCATCGAAAAGGCCACGCACTGGGGCGGTTCCACGGCCCGATCGGGCGGCGGCGTCTGGATCCCCGGCAACTCCGTGCTCGAACGCGATAACCCCGGTGACGATATCGAAGCCGCCCGCAAATACCTCACGCACATCATCGGCGAGTACGGCGACGCGGACCGGATCAACACCTACATCGATCGCGGCCCCGAAGCGCTCGACTTCCTGCTGGCCCACTCACCGCTGCAATTGCAATGGGTTCCAGGCTATTCCGACTACTACCCGGAAGCCCCCGGCGGCCGCGCTTCCGGCCGCTCGGTCGAGCCCAGAATCTACAACGCCAAGTCTCTCGGCCCGGAACTGGCCACGCTGGAACCGGACTACGCCCCCTCCCCGAAGAATGTCGCCCTCACCCAAGCCGACTTCCGCCAGCTGCACCTGGGCCTGCGCAACCCCCGCGCACCCTTCCGCGGCCTGCGCCTGGCCGGTCGCTGGCTCAAGGGCCATCTGCTCCGTCAGCACCTCCTGGCCCGCGGCCAAGCCCTGAGCGCCATGCTCCGCGCCGGCCTGCTACACGCGAACGTCCCGCTGTGGCTTGAGACCCCGCTACTGGACCTGCACACCACCGGCGACCGCGTAACCGGAGTCATGGTGCGCCGCAACGGCATCGAGCAGCTCATCACCGCCCGCCGCGGCGTGCTCATCGCCAGCGGCGGCTTCGAGCACAACGAGTCCATGCGCACGCACTACCAGCGCGACCCGATCGGAACGGAATGGACGGTAGGCGCCGCATCCAATACCGGCGACGGCATCCGCGCCGCCCAATCCCTGGGTGCCGCAACAGCCTTCATGTCCGACGCCTGGTGGGGCCCCTCCATCCCGCTCCCGCGCCAACCCTGGTTCTGCCTCTCCGAACGCAACCTCCCCGGCAGCCTCATCGTCAACGCCCGCGCCGAACGCTTCATGAACGAATCCCTCCCCTACGTAGAGGCCACCCACCGCATGTACGGCGGCGAAAACGGCGAAGGCGAAGGCCCAGCCGAAAACCTCCCAGCCTGGCTCATCTTCGACCAGCGCTACCGCAACCGCTACTCCTTCGCCGGCCTCCCACCCCGCCGGCCCCTCCCCGGCGCCTGGTTCAAATCCGGCGCCCTCACCACCGCACCCACCCTGGCGGAACTGGCCAACAAGATCGGCGTCCCCGCAGACCACCTGACCTCAACAGTCCACCGCTTCAACGACTTCGCCCAATCGGGCCAAGACACTGACTTCCACCGAGGCGCCAGCGCCTACGACCGCTACTACGGCGACCCCCGCCAACACCCCAACCCCAACCTCGGCGCTCTGGAAGTAGGCCCCTACTACGCCGCCAAACTGGTCCCCGGCGACCTGGGCACCAAGGGCGGCCTGACCACCGACGTCACCGGCCGCGTTCTCCGCCAAGACGGTTCGATAATCGACGGCCTCTACGCAGCAGGCAACGCCAGCGCCCCCGTCATGGCCCATACCTACGCGGGCCCCGGCGCTACCATCGGCCCCGCCCTCGTCTTCGCCTACCTCGCCGCCCGCCACGCCGCCGACCGCTCATAGAGCTTCGTGCCCAAGGCGCGTGAGAGGGACACCGCCCAACACGCCCGAAACCGGCTGCGCCCAACACGCCCGAATCGGGCTGTGCCCAAGACGCCCGGAAAGGGCGAAGCCCCCACCCGCCGAGGCGGGTGGGGGCTCCCACAAGAACGCTTGCGCTCCAGACGATTTACACGTCGAAGTACAGCTCGAACTCGTACGGGTGCGGCCGCAGGTTGACGGGCGCGATTTCCTGGGTGCGCTTGATGTCGATCCAGGTCTCGATCAGGTCCTCGGTGAACACGCCGCCCTCGGTGAGGTAGTCGTGGTCGGCCTCGAGGCGGTCGATGACCGACGCCAGCGAGGTGGGGGCCTGCGGGATGTTCTTGGCCTCCTCCGGCGGGAGCTCGTAGAGGTCCTTGTCGACCGGAGCGAGGGGCTCGATCTTCTTCTTGATGCCGTCGATGCCGGCCATCAGCATGGCGGCGAAGGCCAGGTACGGGTTGCCCGAGGAGTCCGGCGCGCGGAACTCGATGCGCTTGGCCTTCGGGTTGGAGCCGGTCACCGGGATGCGCACGGCAGCCGAGCGGTTGCGCTGCGAGTACACCAGGTTGATGGGGGCCTCGTAGCCCGGCACCAGACGGTGGTAGGAGTTGATGGTCGGGTTGGTGAACGCCAGCAGCGACGGGGCGTGGTGCAGGATGCCGCCGATGTAGTGACGCGCCAGATCCGACAGGCCCGCGTAACCGGCCTCGTCGTGGAACAGCGGCTTGCCGTCCTTCCACAGCGACTGGTGGGCGTGCATGCCCGAGCCGTTGTCGCCGAACAGCGGCTTCGGCATGAAGGTAACGGTCTTACCCTCCTGCCACGCGGTGTTCTTCACGATGTACTTGAACAGCTGCAGATCGTCCGCCGCGCCCAGCAGGGTGTTGAAGCGGTAGTTGATCTCGGCCTGACCGGCGGTGCCGACCTCGTGGTGGCCGCGCTCCAGCTCGAAGCCCGCGTTCTGCAGGTTGGTCGAGATCTTGTCGCGCAGGTCGACGTAGTGGTCGTATGGGGCGACGGGGAAGTAGCCGCCCTTGTTGCGCACCTTGTAGCCGCGGTTGGGGGTGCCGTCCGGGTTGTACTCGGCGCCGGTGTTCCAGGAGCCCGAGATCGACTCGATCTCGTAGAAGGCGCCGTTCATGGCCGAGTCGTAGCGGATCGAGTCGAAGATGTAGAACTCCGCCTCGGCGCCGAAGTAGCAGGTGTCGGCGATACCGGTCGACCGCAGGTACTCCTCCGCCTTGCGCGCGATATTGCGCGGGTCGCGGGAGTACGCCTCACGGGTGAACGGGTCGTGGACGAAGAAGTTCAGGTTCAGAGTCTTCGCGGCACGGAAGGGATCCAGGCGAGCGGTGCTGAAGTCGGGGAGCAGGAGCATGTCCGACTCGTCGATCGACTGGAAGCCGCGGACGGACGAACCGTCGAACGCGAGGCCTTCCTCAGCGAGGTCGGCGGTGAACGCCTTTGCCGGGATCGAGAAGTGCTGCTGCACACCGGGGAGGTCGGTGAAACGAACGTCGACGTATTCGACGTCCTCCTCCTTGATGTACTTGATGACCTCGTCGGCAGTGCTGAATGCCACGTAGTACTCCTTACGGATCGGTTCCCAGCCAGTGTGGTGACTGCATGGGTTCGTCGCGACCAGACGGTATGGACGCGAAGTTTCCCCGCAATCAAGACTGTGTTTCGCCAGTGTTACACGTAGTGCCGGCCCCGAGGCCGACGGTGTCTCCGGGTTCGCGAGACAGCCGCTTCGGTCATCGAAAGATGCTCGACCAGCACCGACATCCTGCCACCGACCTCGGCGGGAAGGCTGTTAAGACGCTGAAAAGATAGGGGCCTTACCGTGTGTCGGCCGGTCACGGTGAGAATTTTCACCGTTGGGCAGCTTTCCGGTTACTTTCGGATGCCCGGAGTTTGCCCGCGACCGGATCGCGAGGGCCCTGCGGCCACCGCCCGCCCGCCGAATAAGGTGGAGGTCATGGCACGCATCACCGGCTCCTGGCTGTCCGGACCCAACGCCAATTCCGGCAACGATCCGAACGACTATCAGGGCAAGGAGCTGGGGCTGCCGAAATCCGGAGTGGGCGCCCTCGCCCCGATGGTGCGCCGCGTGCCCGCGCTGCTGGTGGACTGGTTCATCGCCATGGGACTCGCGGCCCTGATCATCCGGCCCGATGCCGATGAGCTGGTGAGCAAGATGAACCTGCAGCCCGGTGAGGCGCCGCCGCCGGACTTCCTGGTCGTCATGGGCTCGCTGTCGACGCCGACGCTGCTGGTCTGGTTCGTCCTCGGCATCGCCGCGGTGACCCTGTTCGGATTCACTCCCGGCCAGTACTTCCTCAAGATTCGCGTCATCCGCGTGGATGCCGCCGTGGCCGTCGGCTTCGTACGCGCCCTGGCCCGGCAGGTGATTCTGGTCTTCGTCGTCCCCGCCCTGTTCACCGATGGCGACGGCCGCGGCATGCACGACCGCGCCACCGGCACCGCACTGGTGTACGGGCGCTGACGGTTAGCCGTAGCCGAATGTTCACCACGCGTTGCTTTCGATAGGTATCGTGGCGGCCGTCTGCCGTGGCCGGGCCGCTGAGCTCGGGTCACGGCAGATAGCTGTTGCTGTGCTGTTGGAGGATCAATGGGTGAGAACTATCGGGCTGCCGCGCGAAAGATCAGCAGGCGGTCGCTGTTCGCATCCACGGGGCTGCTCGGTCTGGCCGCGGCCGGAGCGGCGGTGAGCGCCGGCGGGAATGCCGCGACCGGCGGCGACGGCGTGCGCCGGGTGCTGCACGCGGGACACATCTCGGACGGCCCGGGGCAGACGCTGCTCGGCATCGCGCCGATCATCCGCTCCGAGCGCCTGCACTCCGCCGCGCGCGGGCGGGCGGTCAATGTCGTCACCATCCTGCCGCCGGGCGTGCGCACCGAGGGCCTGCCGATGTCGCTGCTGCTGCACGGCCTGCACGGCAATGCCCACGAGGCGGCCGTCGGCGACCTCGGCGGCGTGCTGGCCGCCATGGTCGCCGCGCGTTTGGTGCCCGCCTTCGGCTTCATGGCCATCGACGGCGGCGACAACTACTGGCACGAACACCACAGCGGCGACGACCCCATGCGCATGCTCCTGGACGATGCCCCGCGCTGGCTGGCCGAACGCGGCCTCGGCGGACCCGGCGGCGAACCGTTCGCCTGCACCGGCACCTCCATGGGCGGATTCGGCGCGCTGCTGTACTCGCGCCGCCGCACCGAACGCGGCCGCCCGGCCAAGGCCATCGCCACCATCTCGCCCGGGCTGATCACCTCGTGGTCGGAGATGCGCAAGCGCAATGCCTTCGACAATGCCGACGAATGGGCCGCCCTCGACCCGCTGCGCAATATCGACAAGCTCGGCCCGGCGCCGATCGGCCTGTGGGTCGGCGACCGCGACAAGTTCGTCGAGGGCGGCCGCCAATTCATCGCCAACGCACGCCCCGAGGTCGGCCTCGTCTCACCTGGCGGCCACACCGAGGAGTACTGGCGCACCATCACCCCCGACGTGGTCCGCTTCCTCGGTCGGCACGTCGGCTGACCACTTCTTCGTCATCCCGGCGTGCTTTGGCCGGGATCCAAACCGGCCCTGGTCGAGCAGACGTGGATTCCGGCCCAAGAGCACGCCGGAATGACGGGTGGCGTCGCGTCCGATTGGCCCGGTTTTTCGGGGGTCGCGGCGTACGCTGACTCCCAGCGCCAGATCCATGCAGTGACCTGCCGTTCTCCGGAGGAGCGATCGCATGAGCATCTTTTCGCCCGGCTTCCAGGGCCGCCCGCGCCCGCCCAGCGACCGGACGCCGCCCGGCCAATACCTCACCGAGGACTTCCCGGTTCTGTCGGCCGGCCCCACCCCGAGCATCGACCTGAACCGCTGGCAGTTCAGCATCACCAATGAACTCGGCCGCCAATACAGCTGGAGCTGGCCGCAATTCATGTCCCTGCCACAGGACCGGCCGCACGTCGACATCCACTGCGTGACCCGCTGGTCCAAACTCGACACCGACTGGCAGGGCGTCTCCTTCGACACCCTCCTCGAAAACGTCGAAACCCAAGCCGAATTCGCCTACATCACCAGCTACGGCGGCTACACCACCAACCTGCCCCTCGAAGACCTGACCGACGGTCGGGCGTGGATCGTGCACACCTACGGCGGCCAGGACCTGCACCCCGAACACGGCGGCCCCGCCCGCCTGCTCGTCCCGCACCTCTACCTCTGGAAATCCGCCAAGTGGGTCAAATCGATCCAGCTCCTCGACCACGACGAATCCGGATTCTGGGAGACCGCCGGCTACCACAGCTACGGCGACCCCTGGCGCGAACAGCGATACCAGGGCGACTGATGCGCTGGCAGCCCGCCGAACTCCTCGCGGCCCACGTCGAAACCCCCTCCGCCCGCACCCTCACCCTCCGCATCCCCGGCTGGCCGGGCCACCTCCCCGGCCAGCACCTCGACGTCCGCCTCACCGCCCCCGACGGCTACCGCGCCGAACGCAGCTACTCCCTCTCGGCCCCCGCCGCCGGCGACACCGTCGAGATCACCATCCAACGCGTCCCCGACGGCGAAGTCTCCGGCTACCTGGTCGACCATTTCCCTGTCGGCGCCTTGATAGAAGTCCGCGGCCCCATCGGCGGCTGGTTCGTCTGGAACCCCGCCGCCGACGGCCCCGTCACCCTCGTCGCGGGCGGCTCCGGCATCGTCCCACTGGCCGCCATGCTCCGCGCCCGCCGAAAGTCGGCCAACCCCAGCAGATTCCGCCTGATCTACTCCCTGCGAGACCCCGACGATCTGTACTTCCGAGAAGAACTGCTCGGCACCGACACACCGGACCTCGACCTGTTCCTCGCCTACACCCGTAGCACGCCACCCGGATTCACCAGACCCGCCGGCCGCCTCACCGCCGAGGAGATCGCCGCATACGCCCTGCCTCCTGCCCCCGATGTCACCTGCTTCGTCTGCGGCCCCACTCCTTTCGTTGAATTCGCCGCCGCAGCACTGGTTTCCGCTGGGCACGATCCGGCCATGATCAAGACCGAACGCTTCGGACCGACAGGGAAGTGACCATGCCGACCCCTTACACCTACGCCACCGGAGCCCATGAGCCGTCCCACCTGGACGGCAATGCCCTGGCCGGCGCTCTCTCGGAGGTCTTCGCCGCCGACCTCACCGGCTGCGGATGTCGTTGCGGTGCATGCGGTGTCATCGAGCCGTTGGCCCGCGCCCTCGTCTACATCCACTGCCCCGGCACAGTGGCCCGCTGCACGCATTGCTCCGCAGTCGTCCTCCGCCTGACCACCACCCCCACAGGCCGCTGGCTCGACTTCGGCCCCGGCGCCTCCCTCTGCCTCCCCGTCCCCGAAGAGTGAAACGACGCCGACCGGGAACTGGTGGCGGGGTTCTGCGGCGTGTCGCCGCCACCAGTTCCCGGTCGATGATGTTTCACATTCGGGGTTAGGCTGCGGGGCATGTCGCTCAATCCCGTGATGCTCGGTGTGCGGTTCCTGCTCGAGCTGGTCGCGCTCGGGTCGTTCGCCGTGCTCGGGTGGCGGGTGGTCGATGCCCCGTGGAAGTTCGTTCTCGTTGTGCTGCTGCCGTTTCTGGCGGCGATGGCGTGGGGTGTTTTCGCGGTGCCGGGCGATCCGAGCCGGAGTGGGGAGGCGAGCGTGGCCGTGAGCGGGCCGGTGCGGCTGCTCGTCGAGGTGCTCGTGCTCGGGGGCGGGGTGGCCGCGCTGTGGCTGGCGGGATTGCCGCGGTGGGCTCTGGTGTCCGCGGCGATCCTCATCGTCTATCAGGTGCTCGCCTATGACCGGATCGGCTGGCTGCTCGGCGACCGGTCATAGCGCGACGGGCGGTCAGGCGAGCTTGCGGGTCAGGAAATCGTGGATGAGACCGGCGATTTCGGTTCCGTGGGTTTCCAGGGCGAAGTGGCCCGCGTCGAGCAGGTTGAGCTCGGCGTCGGGGAGGTCGCGCAGGTAGGCGCGGGCGCCGTCGGCGCCGAAGATCTCGTCGTGCTCGCCCCAGGCGATGAGGACCGGCGGGCGGTGCTCGGCGAAGTACTTCTGGAACCCGGGGTACTTGTCGAGGTTGAACTTGTAGTCGCGGAACAGCTTCAGCTGGATTTCCTTGTTGCCGGGGCGATCCAGGTAGGCCTGATCGAGGGTCCAGGTGTCGGGGCTGAGCAGCGGCAGTCGGTCGGCCGGGACGCCGTGCCGGTACTGCCATTCGGTGGCGTCGAGTTCGAGCAGTTTGCGGGCCGCGGGTTCGTGGGTGACGTGATCCTCGGCGTGGGCGAACAGCAGTTCCCAGAACGGCGTGAAGCCCTCCAGGTACGCATTGCCGCTCTGGGTGATGATCGCGGTGACCCGCTCCGGATTGCGCGAGGCGATGCTCAGGCCGATGGGTGCGCCGTAGTCCTGGATGTAGAGGGCGAATCGGTCGAGGCCGAGAGTGTCGAGCAGTTCCAGCGTGATCTCGGTGAGTTTGTCGAAGGTGTAATCGAATTCGTCGACGCTGGGCATGGCCGACCGACCGAAGCCGATGTGGTCCGGGGCGATGAGGTGGTAATGCTCGCCGAGGTCGCGCAGCAGATTGCGGAACATCGCCGAACTGGTGGGGAATCCGTGCAGCAGCACCAGTGTCGGGTTGGCCGGGTCGCCGGCTTCGCGGTAGAAGACCTGCCGGCCCTGGATCTGCACGGTGTTGTGGCGCACGTTGGTCATCGCTTCGTCCTATCGTCCGAGCCGATCAGCATCTCTAACCGACTATCGACTTATAGAAGGTTAGAAACGAGGGCTTTGTTCCCGCCCCCGCGAAATTTTTCGCGAGAACCGCACGGCGACAGGTGAATCCGTCCTCGACCAGCGGTTATGCGCACAAAAAAGAGGCCCGCGTCCAGTGGACGCGGGCCTCGGAACCGTTCGTCAGCGGCGGCGGATGGTGCGCTGCACGCCCTTCATCTTGGCGCCGGTGGGCAGCGGACCCTTGGGCAGTGCCGGGCCGCCGCGGGTCGCCAGCGCGGAGAGCCGGCCCTCGATGAGGTCCATCCGCTTGGCGTCGATATTGCGCGGCAGCTTGGTCAGGTAGCGCTGCAGATCCTTGATCTGCACCTGATCCTTCTCGGTGCCGATGACCACGTCGTAGATCGGGGTATCGCCGACCAGTCGCGCGACCTTCTTCTTCTCCTGTGCCAGCAGCGACTTCACGCGCTGCGGGGAGCCCTCGGCGACCAGGATGACACCCGGCAGCCCGACCACGCGGTGCACGGCGTCGAGCTGGGTGGTGGCGGCGACGCCCGGGGTGACCCGCCACTTGCCCTGCAGATTGTCGAGTACCCAGGCGGCCGCGCCGGCCTGGCCCTCCGCCTTGGCGTACACGTTCTTCTGCACGCGGCGTCCGAAGATGATGAACGCGGCCAGCGCGCCCAGCAGCAGGCCGATCGGCAGCAGGAACCACTGCAATCCGAAGATGAGGCCGATCACCAGGAAGAGCACCGTCACGCCGACGAACGCGCCGATCATCAGCGGCAGCAGCGCCTTGTCTTCCTTGCGCTGCATCTGGAACGCCTGCCAGAGCTGCTGGCGGCGCTCCTTCGACGCCTGTTTGCGCGCCGCCTTCGCCGCGGCCTTCGCTTCCTTCGACGGCTTGGCGCCGCCCTTACCTGCTGCCATGGCACCCAGGATAGTGGCCGGGTACCGGCAGCTCGGCAGCGACCTATCCGCCGGCCGATTCGAAATCCGGCGAAGAAAGCCACAGTGCTCAGAATGAAGAAGATCGTGACCGGATTCGGTGCCATCGCGACCATCGCCGCCGCCACTGTGCTGGGTGCGCAGAGCGCCGGCGCCGAGGAGGTCTACTACCAGAACTGCTCCGAGGCGCGCGCCGCCGGCGCCGCCCCGATCCTGCGGGGCCAGCCGGGCTACCGACCGGCCCTCGATCGCGATGGCGACGGCGTCGCCTGCGAGAAGTAGTCAGCTCTTCGATTTCTCACGCATCGAGTCCGCCAGCTGGGCGGGCATCGGTTCGTGCCGCACGTAGGTGCGGGTGAACGTCGCTGCACCGTGGGCCAGACTGCGGAGGTCCACGGCGTAGCGGCTCAGCTCCAATTCCGGGACCTCGGCCCGGATGGCGGTGCGGCCCAGGCTGTCCGGTTCGGTGCCGAGGACGCGACCGCGGCGGCTGGACAGATCGCCCAGGACGGGACCGACATAACTGTCGGCGACCAGCACCCGGACCTCGGCGAGGGGCTCGAGCAGGCTGATGCGGGCGGCCGCGGCCGCTTCGCGCAATGCCAGGCCGCCGGCCATCTGGAAGGCGGCGTCGGAGGAATCCACCGAGTGCGCCTTGCCGTCGAACAGCGTGACCCGCACATCGACCAGCGGATACCCGGCCACCACACCGCGCAGGGCCTGTGCGCGCACGCCCTTCTCGACCGAGGGGATGAACTGGCGCGGCACCACGCCGCCGACCACCTTGTCCACGAACTCGATTCCGGACCCCTCCGGCAGGGGCGCGACCTCGATCTCACAGATGGCGTACTGGCCGTGACCACCGGACTGCTTCACATGCCGTCCGCGGCCGGAGGCCGAGGTGGCGAAGGTTTCCCGCAGCGCCACCTTGTGATCGATGACGTCGACCTGGACGCCGAAGCGTGAGCGGAGGCGCTCCAGGGCGACGTCGCGGTGCGCCTCGCCCAGGCACCACAGCACCAGCTGATGGGTATCGGGATTCTGCTCCAGCCGCACCGTCGGGTCCTCCGCCACCAGGCGGCCCAGGCTCTGGGAGAGCTTGTCCTCATCGGCCTTGCCGTGCGCCTTGATGGCCACCGGCAGCAGTGGATCGGGCATGGACCACGGTTCGATGAGCAGCGGAGAGTCCTTGGCGGACAGGGTGTCCCCGGTTTCGGCCCGGGAGAGTTTGGTGACGTAGGCGATATCGCCGGCGATGGCCTCGCCGAGCGGGCGCTGTTGCTTGCCGAAGGGAGCGGTGACCGCGCCGATGCGTTCGTCGGCATCGTGATTCGCGGTTTCGGTGGGGCCGTGACCGCACACGTGCACGGTGTCGTCCGCATGCAGGGTGCCGGAGAAGACCCGCACCAACGATACTCGGCCCACGTAGGGGTCGGAGGCGGTGCGGATGACTTCGGCGGCCAACGGCGCCTTGGGATCGCAGACCAGGGGAGCGGACTTGCCCGTCGCACCGGTGGCGGACACCGGATGTTCTGCGGGGGTGGGGAATCCGCGCGCGATGAGGTCGAGAATCTCGATCGTCCCCAGCCCCTGCTTGGCCCCCTCCGGCGGCGGCGCCGCGATCAGCACCGGATGGAAACTGCCACGCGCGACGGCCTTTTCGAGATCGGCCTCCAGCGTGGCGAGATCGATCTCCGCACCGCTGATGTAGCGATCCATGAGGGTCTCGTCCTCGCTCTCGGCGATGATGCCCTCGATGAGCCGATTGCGCGCCTCCGCCATCAACTCCAGTTGTTCCTCGGAGGCCGGGGTTTCGGTGTGCTCGCCCGCGGAATAGTCGTACACGTGCTGGGTCAGCAGATCGATGAGCCCGGTCACCGGCCGGTGCCCGTCGGCGCTCTTGGGTCCGTACACCGGAAGATGCAGCGGCAGCATGCTTTCCGCCGCCCCGCCGCCGAGAATCTCCCGGCAGGTATCGGTCATATCCTCGAAATCGGCGCGCGCGGTATCCAAATGGGTCAGCACGATGGCGCGCGGCATGCCGACCATTGCGCATTCCTCCCACAATGCCAGCGTCGCCCCACTCACCCCCTCGATGCCGGCCGCGGCGGAGAGCACGAAAAGGGCCGCGTCCGCTGCCCGCAGACCGGCCCTGAGTTCCCCGACGAAATCCGCATAGCCGGGGGTGTCGAGTAGGTTGACCTTTATCTGATCCCATCGCATCGGCACCACCGAAAGCTGTACGGACCGATGTTGTCGCTGCTCGATATCGTCGTAGTCCGACACGCAGGTGCCGTCCTCGACTCTGCCCGCTCTGGGCACCGCTCCGGTCGCCACGGCGAGGGCCTCCACCAGTGTGGTTTTCCCTGATCCGCTGTGCCCGACCAGCACCACATTGCGTATGTCTTCCGGCCGTTCGGCCGTTATTGCCCTGCCGTTGGCGCCTGCCGGCGCACTCGTCCTCTCGACCATCTGGCTCGCTCCGGGGTCGATTGATGCCGTACTTCGAGCTTCCCACCGCCGGGCCGATCGCGTCCACGATTCCGGCCAGATGGCGTTAACCGGCATTCCCTCGGCGTGTTTCCCCCTACGAGCCGAAGCGCGCGAGAACGCTGGTGGCTTCCTGCGAAGCGGTGCCCTCATCGGCCAAATGCGCCATCTCCGGCGCGATTTCGCGACCGTGGTGCCGCATGGCCTGCGCGTAGAGGCGACCCGCGCGGTAGGACGAGCGCACCAGCGGCCCGGCCATGACGCCCGCGAAGCCCATCTCCTCGGCGGCCCGCGAATGCTCGACGAATTCCTCCGGCTTGACCCAGCGGTCCACCGGATGATGCAGCGGCGAGGGCCGCAGATACTGCGTGATGGTGAGGATGTCGCACCCGGCCTCGTGCAGATCGCGCATGGCCTGGGTGACCTCCTCCGGCGTCTCGCCCATGCCGAGGATGAGGTTGGACTTGGTGACCAGGCCGGCCTCGCGGGCGGCGGTGATCACGGCGAGCGAGCGCTCGTAGCGGAAGGCCGGGCGAATGCGCTTGAAGATGCGCGGCACCGTCTCCACATTGTGGGCCAGCACCTCCGGCCGCGAGGAGAACACCTCGGCCAGCTGTTCGGGCACGGCGTTGAAGTCGGGGATGAGCAGCTCGACGCCGGTGTTCGGGTTCAGCTGCTTGATGGCGCGCACCGTCTCGGCGTAGAGCCAGGCGCCGCCGTCCTCGAGGTCGTCGCGGGCCACGCCGGTGATGGTGGAGTAGCGCAGGCCCATGGCCTGCACGCTCTCGGCCACGCGCCGCGGCTCGTCGCGGTCCAGCGCGGCGGGCTTGCCGGTGTCGATCTGGCAGAAGTCGCAGCGCCGGGTGCACTGCTCACCGCCGATGAGGAAGGTGGCCTCGCGGTCCTCCCAGCATTCGAAAATGTTGGGACAGCCTGCTTCTTCGCAGACCGTGTGCAGCCCTTCGCGTTTCACCAGGCCCTTGAGCTCGGAATACTCCGGGCCCATGGTGGCGCGGGTGCGAATCCACTTGGGCTTGCGCTCGATCGGGGTCTCGGCGTTGCGCGCCTCGATGCGGAGCAGTTTGCGGCCGGCGGGCGCAGCGGCAGGCCCGGAGGCGGCAGCTTGCGTAACCACGGAGGGACCCGCGGAGGCCGCGTTCGGGTCAGCTGCGGCCGGGTTGTTCGATGTCGGGGTATCGACGGAGGTCACTTTGTCCACCCTACGCTCGTGATCATTCGGCCTTGGCGGGCACCGCTGCGGCGAGGGGCATCGAGCAGTCGACAGTGTCCTCGGTGACCGCCTTGGGGCGGGTCACGATGTGCTCGGCGACCGGCAGATCGCCGTTCAGCGCCCGGATGATGGCGTCGGCGGCCAGCGGGCGCACCTCTTCGACGGTCACCTCGCGGCCCAGTTCCCGGCTCAGCGTGGTGACGCCCGCGTCCCGGATTCCGCACGGCACGATGGCGTTGAAGCCGTCCAGGGTCGAATTGCAGTTCAGCGAGATGCCGTGCAGGGTGACGCCGCGCTGGACGCGCACGCCGATGGCCGCGACCTTGCGTTCGGGCCGGAACTCGTCGGCGGCGACCCACACGCCCGAGCGCCCGTCCACCCGGCCGGTTTCCAGGCCGAGGGTGGCGCACACGGTGATCAGCGCTTCCTCCAGGCGGCGCACATAGGCGACCACGTCGACCGGTTCGGCCAGCCGGATGATCGGGTAGCCGACCAGCTGCCCGGGACCGTGCCAGGTGATCTTGCCGCCCCGGTCCACCTCGATGACCGGACTGCCGTCCATCGGCATGTCCTGTGCCTCGGTGCGCCGGCCCGCGGTGAAGACGAAGGGATGCTCGAGCAGCAGCAGCCGATCCTGGCCGCGTCCCTCGGCGCGTTCGGCGGCGATCTCGCGCTGGTGATCCCACGCCCGCTGGTAGTCGATGAGGCCCAGATTCTCGACGATCATGGGTGTTTCGTCGAAGCGGGCCGATGCCCCACGGGATAACGGGGCCGTGGCCGTAGTGCTTTCGCTCACGATTGCGACGTTACTCCCTCGGCGAAGACGATCTGCATCAGTGTCAGATCCATCCAGCGGCCGAACTTCAGTCCGACCTCGGGCAGCTGCCCGACCACCCGGAATCCGAACTTCTCGTGCAGGGCGATGGAGGTGGTGTTGCTGGACTCGATGGCGGCGATCATGGCGTGCACCTCGTCGCCGCGCGCCCGCGCCAGCAGTTCGGTCATGAGCGCCGTCGCCACGCCGCGCCGGTGGAACTCATCGGCCACGTACACCGAATTCTCCACGGAGAACCGGTATCCCGACTTCGGCCGGAACTGGCCGTAGCTGGCGTAGCCCGCCACCCGCCCGTCGATCTCGGCGACCAGGATGGGGCAGCCGGCGGCGTGGCGCGCCTCGAACCAGGCGCGGCGCTCGGCCAGGTCGGCCAATTCGGTATCCCAGATGGCGGTGGTCTCGGCGATCGCGTTGTTGTGGATCGCCAGGATCTCCGGCAGATCGTTCTCGCGTGCGTCGCGCACCAGCAGATCGGCGGGCGCGAGCACGGTCGGGTCGTTGCTCACGGTGAACACGGTATCGATACGGGGGGTGTGATGTGCGACGCGGTCAGTCGTCCAGGCATTGCAGCAGCTTGCCCGGAGTCATGATGAGCCCCGCGCAGTGAACCGGGTCGTCGACGTTCGCCATGGCGTTGCCCGCGAACAGCACGCCCAATGCGACGACGAGCTCGGCGATGATCGATTTGATCATGAAGTACCCCCTTGTTCGGTGGCCCGTACGAACCTCGGGTCCGGTAAAAGGAGTTATCGACAATCGCTATGACCAGGTTACTCGGGCGTCCGTCCAGTGTGAAACAGGGGCACCTCTAGGTCGGATTCAGTGCGGGGACGCGACCGTGGCGGCGAGCGCGGCGCCGATGGTGGGGTGCTGGAAGTGGTAGCCCGCGTCCTCGAGCACGGTGGGAATCGCCCTGGGGCCGTGCAGGATTCCCTCCTCCGCGAACTCGCCCACCGCCAGCCGCAGCGCGAAGCCGGGCACCACCAGGGGAGTGGGGCGATGCAGCGCGCGGCCGAGCGCGCGGGTGAACTCGGCATTGGTGACCGGCGCGGGACCGCACAGGTTCACCGGACCGGAGATCGACTCGTGAGTGAGGGCGTAGAGGATGGCGCCCACCTCGTCGTCGAGGGAGATCCACGGCTGATACTGGCGGCCGTTGCCCAGCCGCCCGCCGAGGCCGAGCGAATACAACGGGTACAGCATGCCGAGCAGGCCGCCGTGCCGCGCCAGCACGATGGCGCTGCGCAACAGCACGGTCCGCACCCCGGCATCGCCGGCCGGATGGGTGGCGGCCTCCCAGTCCCGGCACAGGCTCGCCAGGAATCCCGTTCCGGCGGGCGAGGTTTCGGTGACCACGCGATCGCCGCTGTCGCCCCCGTAGTAGCCCACGGCGCTGGCGTTCACCAGCGTCGGCACGCCCGCGGTGGCCGCCGCGGAGGCCAGCACATCGGTGGGCACGATGCGGCTGTCGCGCAATTCCTGCTTGAAGCTGCCGTTCCAGCGCCGCCGCCCGACGCCGACGCCGCAGAGATTCACCACGGCGTCGGCGCCGCGCAGCGCGCGGTCGTCCAGATCGGCACTGGCCGGGTCCCAGCGGAATTCGTCCCGGGCCTGGGCGGGACGGCGCACCAGGCGGGTGACCTCGTGCCCGTCGCGGCGCAATGCCGCGACGAGCGCCGTCCCGATCAACCCGGACGAGCCGGCGACCACGACCTTCATACGGCTGCCGCCTACAGGCCGAGGTCGCCCTCGAACGCCGCCTCTTCCAGCCGGTGCTTGATGGTGGTGAGGAAGCGGCCGGCGTCGGCGCCGTCGATGAGGCGGTGATCGTAGGTCAGCGGCAGGTAGGCCATCGAGCGGATGCCGATGAACTCGTTGCCGTTGTCGCTGATCACGATGGGGCGCTTGACGATCGCGCCGGTACCCAGCATGGCCGCCTGCGGCGGGAGCAGGATCGGGGTGTCGAACAGCGCGCCCTGCGAACCGATATTGGTGATGGTGAAGGTGCCGCCCGACAGCTCGTCCGGCTTCAGCCCGCCATTGCGCGCTCGGTTGGCGATATCGGCGATGGCCCGCGCCAGCCCGGCCAGCGACAGGTCGTTGGCATTGTGGATGACCGGCGAGAGCAGGCCCTGCTCGGTGTCGACCGCGATGCCCAGGTTGACCACCGAGTGGTAGGTGATCTCCTTGGTGTCCTCGTTGTAGGACGCGTTCACGTTCGGGTGCACCGCCAGGGCCTCGATGGCGGCCTTGGCGTAGAAGGACAGGAACGTGATGTTCACGCCCTCACGCTGCTGGAACGCCGACTTGGCGCGGGCGCGGAGCGCGGCCACCTTGGTCATGTCGACCTCGTGGACCTGGGTGAGCTGCGCGGTGGTGAGCAGCGACTCCCGGGTCTTGGTGGCGGTGATCTGCCGGATGCGGCTGGCCTTCTGGGTGGTGCCGGGCAGATGCGACAGGGCCGGGCGCGGGGCCGCGGTGGCGGCGGGCGCGGCCGGGGCGGCGGCGGCCGGAGCGGCAGCGGCGGGAGCCGGAGCCTTCTTGGCCTCGGCGGCGGCGAGCACATCCTGCTTGCGGATGCGGCCGCCGACGCCGGAACCCTGGAGGGTGTTCAGGTCGACGCCGTTCTCCGCGGCCAGCTTTCGCACCAGCGGGGTGACGTAGGGGCCGCCGTTGGAGGACGGCTCGTCGGCCGGGGTGGCGCCGGCCGGAACCGGAGCGGGCTTCTGGGCCGGAGCCGGCGCGGGCGCGGGAGCCGGGGCAGGCGCCGGAGCGGCGGCGGCCGGAGCCGGGGCCGGTGCGGGAGCCGGGGCGGGCGCGGGAGCCGGAGCAGGCGCGGGGGCCGGCGCCCGCGCCGGCGCCCGGGCGGCGGCCCGGGAGCCGCAGCCCAAAACCCCGAGGTGACCGCCCACCGTAACCACCTCGTAGTGCAGCGCGGGGATCGACA